>NZ_JADYXF010000175.1:0-513 GCF_015864385.1 Pseudoalteromonas sp. SWXJZ94C | reverse complement strand
GATTTTATTTGCCATTCTGATTATTGTCATGGCAGGTATTTTCCTTGTCAATCTTGTGCTTGGAGACATTACTAGAAGTATGGCGATTGAGGCGTTCGAATACTCAGGCTTTTTACTAGGTTTATTCGCCATACTTTTGGTCATACAGTACATACTGATTGGCAACACTAGTCCAATGCTTTTGTTTAAGCGTAAAAGTCGTTATCCAAGATAGTAAGAAATTTATCTCAGCCTTTTACACGTAAAGCCTTGAGCCAATGTGCAAGTCATCAAAAATAATGATAGGTATTCATATAAAGTCATCTATGTCTCCTTTTTGGTTAAAAATTCATGAAGTAGGTTTTTCTCCCTACTATACGTGTAACTTCTAATATTTCAGACATAAAAAAAGACCCTGAGTTATGACTAAAGGTCTTGTTTGACTCCTATACTAGAACACAAACTGTCGGCTGTATGCTCAGTGTTTACGGTGTTTTTTGATTATTATTTTTGACAATACCAACCATAAAACCA
>NZ_JADYXF010000174.1:0-516 GCF_015864385.1 Pseudoalteromonas sp. SWXJZ94C | reverse complement strand
CGGCATGTTTTCATTTGCTCGGCAACGAAAACATTAGCCCACCTCGGAAAAAAACTTGATTCACCGATACTGATCGAAAAAAATGCTAGCCGACGTCGACGAGGAAAGATGACCGATCGAGGTTTAAAAAAGAAGCATCACCGGATGACGCCGATCGAACATTTCCTAATAGACATCATCCAAATATTATTCAGGGATTGAATAGAAAACACAATAGCCGACATCGGTCGTGAAATAGCCCCGACTGATATTTTTCAGCCGACATTGCGCAATTTTTTTTACAAACGCTGGCCGATAATATTTTTTTACGGTAGAGGATGCTTTTTTGTTCGGTGTTGCCGTAAAAATTTACAATGTAGGTCGGCTAGGTTTTTTCGTTCGAGCTCAACCGAAGTTGTGTTTCGGCCGACACTGGCATGTTTTCATTTACTCGGCTAGAAAAACATCAGCCCACCTCGGCAAAAAAACATTATTCACCGATACTGATAAAAAAAATGATAGTCGATGTCGGCCAGG
>NZ_JADYXF010000173.1:0-520 GCF_015864385.1 Pseudoalteromonas sp. SWXJZ94C | reverse complement strand
GCATTGAATGATAGCTGGGAGTACCACGAGCGATTCTGTGATAAAGGGTACCAACAACCTAATTTTTACATGCCAATTGTTTTGCTAGGTTTAACGTGCATGGCAAAAGACTTAGGTAGGGAATTAAACGTGCAATCAGACTTTATCCCGCAGTTTTATATCGATGGCGACTATTTGTAGTTTTGCCTCAGCCCCCAAAACGCTCAATCAAACAGATTTAATTTAAAGGAATAAGCATGATAAACATAACACGTGAATATAAGCCTATAAGCATAAAAAGAAATAGTGAACGTTTTGAGCGGATGTATAACCACTCGATTGGAGCTTTACCCATAAAAAGAGATAATTTAATAAGTGTTTTTAATAAGGCACTCACAATCTGCCAATGGTGGTCGTTTGATTTAACCGAAGAAAACAAGCAAAAATCAATAACGGCACTAAAGCTTGCCGCCAAAGCCGGTGAGGCTATTTTTAGGCTAGGTCGAGAGCCTGAAAAAGAGCAGCGTATCGTGATTGACGA
>NZ_JADYXF010000172.1:0-522 GCF_015864385.1 Pseudoalteromonas sp. SWXJZ94C | reverse complement strand
GAGCTTATAACCAAGATGACGCATGTAACAACTTTGCACCGATAATAAGTTTTTAGTGGACTGTTGAACAATGTCCATTCGTTTGCGCATTAAATCGCGAACAGCCCTAAGTTCACGGGGATAAATATAGCCTTCAGGGAGTATATCTAGACGTAGCATTTCAGCTAACCAGCGTGCATCACTATGGTCATCAGCATGTTTTAAGCCTGAATATTGTTGAATTGCAGCGGGGTTTGCTAAGTGAAGCTTAAATCCTGCATCCATTAATGCATCAACTAACCAATACCAATTAAATGTTGATTCAACAACAAGTCCTGCTAGCTTGTCTTTATACGGGGCTAAAAAAGATAAAATGACAGAGATGTCATTATTTAAACGCTTGCAGCTAAGCGTTTCACCTTGTTCATTAATGATAGCAATAACACAATTATTTGAATGCAAGTCAATTCCACCATATAGTTTCATACTAAGTTCCTCGAGGTACAGTTTATGTTTTGGTCAACACAACTGTATCGAAAAACT
>NZ_JADYXF010000171.1:0-524 GCF_015864385.1 Pseudoalteromonas sp. SWXJZ94C | reverse complement strand
GCTAATGCGTCGGGAACCCCGACACTAAAACTGCCATCTGCGAGGGTTTCGGTGGTGATTGTTTGCACCGCATTATTGGCATCAGTGACGGTAAGCGTCACGGTTGTGCCCGCACCTTCGCCCGCAACTGAGCCGGTAATTAATGGGGTGGTATCGTTGCTATCACCTAATAAGTCGATGGTGATCACCGGCACTTCAGTATCAACAGTGCCAGTGGTTGAAACCGTATTGGTATTGCCTGCAGCATCAACAACGGTTATTTCAAGGGTGTAATCCCCTTCGGCTAATGCGTCGGTAACCCCGACACTAAAACTGCCATCTGCGAGGGTTTCGGTGGTGATTGTTTGCACGGCATTACTAGCATCAATGACGGTGAGCGTCACGGTTGTGCCTGCACCTTCGCCCGCAACTGAGCCGGTAATTAATGGGGTGGTATCGTTACTATCGCCTAATAAGTCGATGGTGATCACCGGCACTTCAGTATCAACAGTGCCAGTGGTTGAAACCGTATTGGTATTGCCTGC
>NZ_JADYXF010000170.1:0-526 GCF_015864385.1 Pseudoalteromonas sp. SWXJZ94C | reverse complement strand
CTCTGGCCATACTCGCACTCCTGACCCTCTTCCAGCACTAAAGGGTATCCCAGGAACTGGCTGATAGCATCTGCATCAAACGGGATCCACTGACCCCTTACCCAGGATCTAATGTCACGCACGCCCTCCTCTGTTGGCCAAGCATTGGCATAAAACTCAAGGACTATTTCTGGATCAAACTTGGCCATGGGAGTAACCAGTGATGCCCACCGCCGGCGCCCTATTTCCTCCTGGAAATCAGTATACTCGTCGTCCCTGAGCTGGACGCGTCGCTCCCGGAGAAACGACCATCCCTTGATGGCCTCGAAGCGCTGCTGGTGTACAGTGCTCCTAAAACGGTGACTGTCATACTCCGGAGCGGAACTAGTTCCTTCGGCCGCCTTATCCTTCCTGGACCTCTTTGAGGCAAGCTTCCTCGGGGCCATTCCTGCGAAGGCAAACATTTGGAAAGTTAGTTTTACCAGTGGGACGTTACTCTTAAAGCAAAAATGGCATATAACCTCCTCCCATAAATACAAACATCAAT
>NZ_JADYXF010000169.1:0-529 GCF_015864385.1 Pseudoalteromonas sp. SWXJZ94C | reverse complement strand
CTTCGCTGTTAAACCCACTGTCTGCGGTGAATTTGATGGTATGCTCATCTTCCATTTTTTCTGTATTGAGTTTAGCGAGTTGCTGTTTTAATTGTGCAACGGCTGGCTGTAAAGTTTGTTGCTCGCCTACTGAGCCCCACGCTTGTGCTTGCAGGATAATTTGGTGTTTATCATCGTTTATCGCTATGCCGTTGTAACCTTGGATTGTGCCTTTTGAGGTCGTCATTTTTGCACTATCTGGATCAGTGATATTACTTTTAACAGGCTTGCCTTTACTGCCTGTTTTCTCTTCGTGAGTGGCTAAAAACTCGGTGATTTTATCTGCACTTTTATCTAGCTTTTCTTTTTGTTTTAAATCCTGAGTTATCAATTCTTCGCCCAGTCCATCTTGTGATTGGTGGCGTTCAATAATACGTTTGCTTGCGCGTTCTAGTTTTGCTTTTTTGCGACCTAACTCATCGAATGTGCCACTCCACTCTTTACTCGCATTGGACTTTAATTTACACCCATCAATGACAAACATGTTGCG
>NZ_JADYXF010000168.1:0-529 GCF_015864385.1 Pseudoalteromonas sp. SWXJZ94C | reverse complement strand
CTTGCCTTTATGATGGATGGAGAGGTCACTCCGAGTACGGCATTTGCAAATGCATTGAATGATAGCTGGGAGTACCACGAGCGATTCTGTGATAAAGGATACCAACAGACTGATTTTTATATGCCTATCCCGTTATTAGGCTTAGCTTGCATGGCAAAAGATTATGGTAAAGAAGTAAACGTGCGATCAGATTTTATCCCACAGTTTTATATTGATGGCGATTACCTGTAATTTCACCCAAACCGCCCCATAAACCGACACAATTTAAAGGAATAACCATGATAAACATAACACGTGAGTATGAGAGCATAGAACTTGAAGACAATATCGAACGATTTGAGCGGATGTATAATCATTCACTCAAAAGTTTACCAATTAAACGAGATAATTTAATAAGTTTTTTTGGCGATGCAATCACAATCTGCCAATGGTGGTCGTTTGATTTAACGGATGAAAACAAGCAAAAATCAATCAAAGCATTAAAGCTAGCTGCAAAAGCCGGTGAGGCAATTTTTAGGCTGGGTCGAGA
>NZ_JADYXF010000167.1:0-541 GCF_015864385.1 Pseudoalteromonas sp. SWXJZ94C | reverse complement strand
CCGCCGTATACTTTTGCAAGTACGTTAGTGATTGCTGCAGTTAGTGTAGTTTTACCGTGGTCAACGTGGCCGATTGTGCCAACGTTTACGTGCGGTTTTACGCGTTCAAACTTTTCTTTTGCCATGACGGAACCTATCAGTTTTGTGTATCTAGATTACATATGAAAATAATCCACCATAGGTAGATTAAGTTAATTTTTTCAAATTTCAAATAGTTTTTTTTCTGACAGATAAAGGAAGTGTTCAAGGAGATTCTTAAGACTGGTGCTGATAGGCAGAGTCGAACTGCCGACCTCACCCTTACCAAGGGTGCGCTCTACCAACTGAGCTATATCAGCAACACAAGAACTGGAGCGGGCAGCGGGAATCGAACCCGCATCATCAGCTTGGAAGGCTGAGGTAATAGCCATTATACGATGCCCGCATAGGAATCTGTTCTTAAAATACCTCTAACCGTCAAGAATAAAGTGGTGGAGGGAGCTGGATTCGAACCAGCGAAGGCTGAGCCGTCAGATTTACAGTCTGATCCCTTTGGCCGCTC
>NZ_JADYXF010000018.1:0-89826 GCF_015864385.1 Pseudoalteromonas sp. SWXJZ94C | reverse complement strand
AAAGGCTGAAACCAGTTTTAGTAAAGGTATGCCAGCAAAGCAGAAGAAAGCGATGCGCAGTACAGCTTATCTTGAAAAGGTATTGAATTTATAGTGTTTTTTCATGCTCTTGCCCTGGTAATGACGTCGATTGGTGTGAATATGCACCAGTCACCCATATTAATTTAGGCAGTTTAATTAAGCATTATTGATGATTAATTAGGTTCTGTTTCAAATAGTAAGTTAACCGCTGATATAGCTGCTCAAGCTAAAATTAGAACCACAACTGTTGCTAATATCGGTATGTTCGCAGCTTTAGTTACAGTACTTGCAAGTGGGGAGTACGAACGATGACTATAGTTGTAGTGGTCAAGAAAATAGCTGGATGAAAACTCGTTTTTAATTCTGAATTACAATCACTATATTCATCCCTTGGCGTTGGTCTTACTTTAAGTACAGGTTATTCGAGCTTAAAATATTTTTATAAATATTGTATGATTTGAGAAAATCATACAATATGAAAAAATCAGCAAAATTAACACAAGCAATTAAAGTCAAAGGTATTAAAAAGGATTTATCATGTTGGTAATACGCAAAGCTGCGGAGTTTAACGATAATGAGATGGATAAGATAAAGAATGAATTAGATAGTCAGAAATCTATAATCCAATCAATATAATTAAAGGAATATAGATGACAATATATACGGTTCCTTTGATAAAAAAAATCGATAACTGGATATTTAAAGAAACTTTCAACACGATTTTATTTTATGCGTTTTTTATTTATCTTGCTTATTTATTTAGCCCAGAAAATCGAAGTTATGATTTAAAAGAATACTTTATAATATTCACACTTGTAGCTATTATTGGAAATATAGTGTTACATTTAATTTATGTTTTAAAAGCTTTTATAAAGGCAGGTAGGCTTAATTTCTTTATGTTCGGCTTGCGTAAGCCCATAATTATGCTTAATAAAAAGTCGTTTAATATTATAGAGAAAAATATAGCCATTCTTTATGGTGATGTACTAAAAGTTGAGCTTATAGATAGTAACGATAGTGAATCTGATATATTGATTATCCATAAAGAAGGTGAAAACTATTTTAATGGGGCTGAAGTCACACATGTAATACTTGAATCACTCAAGGAGAGAGTTTTTAATGAAAAAAATTAATTTTTTTGCTTTATTTATACTGTTTGTTTTTAATATTTCAGTAGAGGGAAGGGAGCTTTGTGAAGTAAATCAAAGTATGACTTATCGTAGTACATTAGATACTTATTCACCTGAAGAAAAATATATTATCATTACGAAAGAAACTTTAATTTCGCCTCCCCGTGTTCTTTTTCAGCATCCAAATGGAAAAATTAGTGAAAAGTCTACATTTACAAAATTTAGAAACCTTCTCTCTGAGGCTTTTTTAGATGATGAACCAAAATTACTTTTTTCAAAAGTAACGGATACTGAAGGTGAATTTGTATTTGAAACAGATAATAATATTAGCATCAACGAACATGCTTTTTTAATTAAAGTACGAGGAAGTGAAATAGATATTTATCGGTATCATCCTCTTGAAGGGACAACAGGCTCGTTATCTATAATGCAACAAGCTATAAAGCAGTGTAATTACTAAGTAAAACTCAGGATTAAATTGTTATTGATCTTTAAAAGGACAAAGAGCCAAAGAAAATCGAAAAGGATCAATTTCTGATGAATTAACACAAAAGTTTGGTCCTTGGTTTTCTTGTTCTTACAATTATAGAAAACAAGAACTTAAATTAAATACCTCTTACTAATTGTAAGAGGTATCAATTTAAAATGCTTACTTGGATCGGCGTTTATCTAGTGCATAACGAACGGCCATTCTTGCAACGCCAGCACCAATACCTGAAACTACCGCCCATGTAACAGCCTCTTTAAGATCTTTTTCTTCGCTTGGCTTGTCTTTTGGGGCTGGTTCGTTGGTAACCTTTTCCCACGATTTTTGTAAAGTTTTCCTTGTTAACATACCTGCCGATGCTGCAGCGAGCCCTATGCCTACGGTCGTAATTAGTTGTTTATTACTCATAATGTTCTCCTTTTTATAAATAACGGTGGCGTTATTTATGTGTAACTTTTTAAGTAAGAACAGTAGTACCAGCAATTTATATACCGATAGAACCGTAAAGCTTTTAAATCGGGCTATTTTAAAACCTACACTTTAAAACCAACACTTTAATATTCTCTCGCTAAAACTAGATTTAACTAAGCCCAAAAAACTAAATACTTATTAAGATCGACAGTGCTTGCGAAGCAGTACATTATATTGCGTGTTTTAATTGATTTTAAAAGGAGCTTTCGTTGGATTCACTCACACAAGTGGTGCTTGGTAGTGCTGTTGCTTATGCCACATTGGGTAGTAAGTTAGGTCGTAAATCGTTACTGGTTGGCGCTGCGTTTGGTACTTTACCCGATTTAGATGTGCTAATTAACTTTGGCGGCGAAGTTGAAAACTTTGTTTATCATCGTAGTTTTAGCCACTCTTTATTTATACAGCTGTTAATGAGTCCTTTGTTTGCGTGGCTTTTACTTAAAATGAATTGGGCTAAAGGCGTAACTATGTCGCGCTGGTCGGTTGCCATTTTTTTAATTTTAAGTACCCACTCATTGCTCGATAATTTTACTGTTTATGGCACACAGCTGTTGTGGCCGTTGTCGACTCATCCCTTTAGTGTTTCGAGCATATTTATTATTGATCCTGCGTATACTTTGCCTCTTGTGTTGTCTTGTATAGCGTTGTGTTTTGCACGTATGAGCCCGTATGCACAACGTATTAATACCAGCGCATTGGTCATCAGTTCAATGTATTTAGTTTGGGGTTTTGCGGCTAAATACCACATTAATAATAAAATTTATCAGGCGCTGAACACACAAAATATCACATTTACACATTTTGAAAGTACACCAACTCCGCTTAACACTTTGCTATGGCGCGCTGTTGGTGTTACTAAACAAGGCCATTATGAAATTTATGCGTCTGTGTTTGATGAAGTTAAAAATGTTGATATTCAATTTTACCCTACAAAAAACGCGTTGCTAACTAAGATTAATGATGCAAAGCAAATCACGTTATTACAACAATTTACCAAAGGGCTATACGGTGTTTACCAGCAAGATGAAAAGGTTATTATTAGTGATTTAAGAATGGGGTTGGAGGGCAATTATGTGTTTTCATTTGTGGTTGCTGAGCAAAAAGATCAGCAGCTAATCCCTGGGCAATATCAAAAGCTCAGTAATCGATTGCCGTTAGATAAAATTAAGCTCATTTTTGCTCGTATTACTGATCCGAGTATAGATTTATAAACGAGCGTGGCTGTGTCCACGCTTTTTAATAATAGGTTTTAGCTAAAGATTACCTGCTATTGCCAAAGTCTGATTTAGTCATCAGGTCCTTTGAGCGTAAATATTAAATGTTTGCGCATATCTTTTAAAATAACGCCTTTTTTGAGCATTGCGCCACTTAAGCGTTTTTGCCATTTTAATAAATCAGGCTCTGCCGCCGTTAAAGCTTGCTCGTTTTCAAACTGAAAACACAGCAATAAAGATCCAGGAAATAAGTGGTATTTAACGTCAAACCAGCATTGCAGCATACCAGGGAGTTCAGCGCGACCTTGTTCTTCTAATTTGTCAGCAATATTAAGCACAATAGCCTGCTGCTTTATTTGCACTGCAGAGAGTTTTTTCATTGTTTAAATCCAAGTTAGCGGCTAAAAAATGCAGCCGGAATATGGGCATTATACGCAAGCTTGTAGGTAGGCAACAACTTTGAAAGAGGATTAGTGTTCAATAGGGTGTTTATGTTTAAAATTAAGAGAGCTATGTTGGGAGACTCCTCCAGTTTTTCCAATCTATGTAGGTCGTATAAGTGGCGTAGTCGCACCATCCGACATTTTTATTACCATCATATTAAACCCTTCAACAATAAATTATATTAACTAAGCGCTGTGTAGAAGTAAGGCGACTCAGTGCTCTCTTTTTACTGAGTTAATCATACATAATTGTAATTTAGTCAATAAAAGTGTTTATGCTGTTCCTCCTTTATTGACAGTAAGGTTGAGTCGTGTAGTCTTCTTTTTACTTTAAAATACAGGCTATAAGGACAGTAATGCTTTGTTACACCGGACTTGAATGTCTTCAATATTCGATTGAAATTGTTTACCCATTATCTGAACCTCTTTTTAATGTTTTTTTATTAGCTATTAGCTTATCTTTAAAAAATATACCAGGGCGCTCTTGGTTGGTAGGTTTTGCAATATGCAGCTTAATCTCATCGATTTTGTATGGCATATTTTATTTTATTCCGATGAACTATCCTGAATATACCGAATACTCTTATGCATACAGATTTACGACCCGTTTAATCTACAAGTTTGGTTTTTTTATACTCTTACCGGTGTTCTTATTTAATTTATGGAGTAGTAAAACACTTAACCTTTCTGCCGTGAGCATTCTTTTTTCATGGCGAGGACGGGTTACTCGAAGTATTTATTGGGGGGCTGGTATAGCTAATGCGATTTTATTCTTAGCAATTATCGATGGAATTATTTCACTTGGATACCTTCCAACCGAGGAAACGTGGTTTTCTATAGGTTTTAAGTATTTTACCGTGCTTACAGTATTAGGGTTTTCGATGTGGACTAACTTAATAGTAACGATTAAGCGTTGGCATGACCTTAATATGTCTGGCTGGATGACACTATGCCTTTTGGTACCGCTCATAGGTGCGATTGGTTGTATGATTTACTTAGGTTTTGTTAAAGGTAAAAAAGATGATAATCGTTTTGGTGAAGCACTTATTCAATAAGAGCTAACAAAAATGGCACCTGTCAAAAGCTACCTGCCTGAGCAGAACTTTTAATGGGTGACCCTTGTAAAGCACATTGTAGCGGATGTAGGGGAAATACTTAAACGTGAGTTGGGTATTTGGGTTTTGCAAAATGCAAAATGCAAAACCTGCCCTCATCTTATAGTGGTTTACTTAAAAAAATGGCTGCCATAACGTGTTAATAGCCCCTATAAGCTAGTTAAAATTATATATAGCGTTTAATAGTTTGGGTTAAGCAACAACGTTTTATTACTCATGCAGTAACAAAAAAACGCAGCAATAGTGATAGTAAAACAGAGCTGATTCTTCACTGAGTTAATCATACACAATTGTAATTTAGTCAATAAAAGGGGTCATGCGTTCCTTATTTATTGACAGTCGGGTTGGGTCGTGTAATCTCCTTTTTACTTTAAAATGCAAGCTATAAGGACAGTAATGTTTTGTAACACCGGACTTGAATGCCTTCAATATTCGATTGAAATTATTTATCCACTCCCTGAACTTCTTTTTAATGTTTTCTTATTAGCTATTAGCTTGTCTTTAAAAAATATACCAGGGCGCTCTTGGTTGACAGCTTTTGCAATATGCAGCTTAATATCATTGATTTTTTATATTATTCCGACGTATTTCCCTATCTATACCGAGTTCTTTGATGCGTTTAGATTTACAACTCATTTAATCTACCAGTTTAGTCTTTTTATACTCTTACCTGTATTTTTATTTAATTTATGGAGTAGTAAAACATTAAACCTTTCTGCCGCGAGTATTCTTTTTTCATGGCGAGGACGGGTTACTCGTAGTATTTATTGGGGTGCTGGTATAGCTAATGCGGTTTTATTCTTAATAATTATCGATGGGATTATTACAAATGATTACTTTCCAAGCGAGGAAACGTGGCTTTCTATAGGTCTTAAGTATTTTACCGTGCTTACAGTATTAGGGTTTTCGATTTGGGCTAACTTAATAATAACGATTAAGCGTTGGCATGACCTTAATATGTCTGGCTGGATGACATTATGCCTTTTGATACCGTTTATCGGTGCGATTGGTTGTATGATTTACTTAGGTTTTGTTAAAGGTAAAAAGGATAAAAATCGTTTTGGTGAGGCACTTATTCAATAAGAGCTAACAAAAATGGCACCTGTCAAAAGCTACCTGCTTGAGCGGAACTTTTAGTGGGTGACCCTGTGACAGATAATTGGGAAAATGCTTAAACGTGAGTAGAGTGTTTGGGTTTGGCTAAATACAAAACCAGCACTCATCTATACAGTACTCCCATGGGCTCAGGTTTAATTATTGAGCAGGCAATTAATGTGTCATTTAATGCATTTAAAAATAGTACCAATGGTACAAATATATTAGTTAACTTACCAAATAGAAAGTCACTTCACTCATGTTTTAGCCCATGCCTGAGCTCATATTAAGCTTACGACTCAGTTTCTAATAAAGCATCAATGTAGGCGAGTTCTTCGCTAAAAATACCGTTTAAAAGTGCATTTTGCTCAATTATTACTGCCTCATTCGATTGTTTTTTGTATTCTTGTTGGCACCTGACAAGTTCGTCGGCTAGCCATTGGCAGGTGTTGGTAGCTGTGTTTGTTGCTGTTTTTAAAAATGATGACCATTTTATTTTTTGTAAATTAAAACGGTATAGTAAAACTGCAATAGTGCTGTAAGCGTGTTGCTCAGGCGATGGCACATTGTCACTATTTATTGAGGTATAGTGTAAAAACTTGGTATTGACCAGCGCTTGTTGCAGTGCAATTTGTTCTGACTGACTTAAAAAGTTGTTTTCATAATGCATGGGTAACCTATATAAGCTAGTAGCTTGGCATTCAAAAAGTAGTGAAAATTAGCAAGGTGTTTTATGACTCATGCGCACCAAAAATGCAGCAACAGTGATAACAAAATTAGGCTGACCCTTTACTGAATTAATAAAACACAATTGTAACTAGGCGGGGAGGTTTGAAAAGCATCAGCATTTTTTTACCTTTATTCTTAACTTTATTCTTAGGGTAACGCAGCACTTTTTTGTAAAAATTAATGTATTTATAAACCACGTTAATATAGCTGTAAAAATAAAATAACTCTCAGAAGGCTTTTACTTCTCAATAAGAATTTCCCCTAAAATTAAGTTACTATTTGAATTATATTAACCATTGCGGCCGAGAACACGTTGAATTATTTAGCTCACCTTTATTTAGCACAACCCACAGCTGATTCTCACTTTGGGAACTTACTGGGTGACTTTGGTGGTAAAAGGCACGTAGAACAACTACCAAGTACAGTTATAAATGGGCTCGATAATCATTATTTAGTCGATAAATTTACTGACTCTCACCCTGTAGTTAAACACGCCAAACAGTACTTTTCACCCGAGCGTAAGCGCTTTGCTGGCGTGGCTATTGATGTGATGTTTGATCATTTTTTAATTGCACACTGGCAGCGCTTTAACAGTCGACCTTTAAGTGATTTTAAGCACACCAGTTATCAGCTTTTAAATAACCGCATAGCTGTTATGCCACCGCGAATGCAGCATGTTGTAACAAGCATGACTAAAAACGATTGGTTTAAAGAATACGAAACCATTGATGGGGTTGGGGTCGCACTTGATAATATTGCCAAGCGCATTCGCTTTACTAATAACTTTGCGGGCGCTGCTGACGATATTGCGCGCAACTACGATGAATTAGAAGCGGTGTTTTTAGCGTTTTTTCCTGAGCTGATTAAGCATGTAAATGAGTTTAACCTTGAACGAGATTAATTTCTAAAGCAAATGTATATGTTTTCTACTTACTGCTATTAACTTGTATTTAACAGTTAAATAGCTTTTTATTCGGTTTTTTCTAAATTGTTAATCTTTTGTGATAAGTTAAGGTGAAAAAAAGGCTACTCTAGTACAAATTAATTTTGTGAGTACGTTTAATGAATCGCCATTACTTGGTTATTGCGAGCTTTGCTATTTTGTCTGCATTACAATCTAATGCAGTGCTTGCTTTTGACTTTGATTTGAAATCAGTACGAACCACTATTTCAAACCCCAGCACTAGCCACGCGTTAATATACGATGACTCAGCTAGGAGTAATCAAAAAACACTGTTTTCGTTAGAGCCCATAAATAACCAGCGAGTAGGCGTGTTTTTTGATATTAACGGTATTGAAATTGGCTATTCAGCGGATATTTTTAATGATGACGTTGAAACAAAAACGCAAGATGTGCTGCTCTCATATAGAAAATTTAAACACTCTAAAATCACGTTTAACTACCAAACACTTGAAGGGCTGCAAAGTACAGCTAGGAATTTGAGTGGCAATCAGGTTGATCAATTTTTCTCACAAAATACGCGTTCAACTAAGTTTGAGTTATCTGGACAGCACAACTTCTATACTTTTAATGACAAAGAATCTTTGTTTGAACATTTTTTTCTTAATAGACCAAAGCTAAGTAATAAATTTGATGTGGCGCTAAGTATTGTTGGCGCATGGTCTTTCAAGCATGTATCGCTTGAAGATAAAGATAATATAGTGTTTCAAGCTGATTTTTTAAATTCACCTGCCCCACAAACTACAAAGCTAATCTCTAATTCATATGGAGCCAGTATTGGTTCACTTATATCATTTTCGTTACCACATAATGTTCATTTATTTGCAGAATACAAAGTAGGTAAGGGAAATATCCAAAATATAGACCCTGAATTTGGTTTAAAAGATTCGGGCGATGAAAAAGTAGCTGCATACGGCGGTGGTATTTCTTGGACCTCAAGTAATAAAAAACTCATGGTGGTACTACGTGCGTGGGAGCAAACAGGCAGGCATATAGACACTTCTTTTGGAGACTTGTCGGTGATTAAGTTTTTTTAATATTAATCACAGAAGCTCTCTCACTTATGTTTTTGCTTTTGTTATTGAGATTTGATCATTTCAATCTTAAATTTAAATCTTAAATAATTTGGACTCTTCTTCTAAATTTATAGGAGTCCAGTCGCCACATTCAACACTTATATTTTTTACGCCTTTTATTTCTGAACGCTTTTTAGTTTATCGAGTATGGATGGCAGTATTTATAAGTTGTATTCATAGCAAAACAGTATTAAATAAATTGACTAGCTAAAACCCTCCCACCTTAATTAAACTTAAGTTATCATTTACAGCTAAGTATTGTTCACTTCCAAATACGCTTTAAGGATGATAAATGCAATTAATAACAAACGGTCAAAACTTGGTCGTTAATGCAACGAGCATTCAAGTAAATATTGAATGTGAACTACATGGCAATAATGCTAACGAAATAGATGTTTCTGCTTTTTTATTAAACAAAGATAATAAAACACGAAATGATGATGATTTTATTTTTTATAATCAGCCAAGCTCATTAAATAGAGCGGTAACATTGTCATCAGGTAACGCGCAAAAGCAGTCGTTTACTATTAATTTAGCGGCTATTGATGCCGACATTCATAAAATTGTATTTGTGATTACGACGCCATCTGCTTTCAAGCTTGCGTCGTTTTTAAAGGTCAGTGTTGATAACCTTTTAGAATTTAGCCCAGCGCTTACTGGTATGAGCGAAACATCGCTTAATTTAGCTGAGGTGTATCGACATAATGGGCAATGGAAGTTTAGAGCAATTGGTCAAGGTTACGCTGGTGGCTTAGCACCTATTGCTATTGGTTATGGCGTTGATATTGACGGTAAACCAAATGAAACTCAATCTGTTACTCCAACAACTCCTTCACCCGTTATTAGCAAACCAGCGAGTAATACTGCAAATAAACCTGTAAACATCAAAAAAGTAGATTTATCGAAAGCGGGTGAAAAGGCGACTATTTCGCTAGAAAAAGGTAATAAATTAACTGCAAAATTACAGTGGGATACACAAGCTGATTTAGATTTATATTGTTTTTATGTTGATAAAAACGATATTGAAGAAAAAGTTTACTATAAAAAGTTAGGTTCTTTAACTGCGCCACCTTTTATAAAGTTATTAGGGGATAGCCAAGTAGCAGGTGAAGAAATAGTGGAAATATCTCAACCTGATAATATTAAATATGCGTTGATATGCGCATACAGCGCCGTTAGTAATGGCATTGGTAGTTTTCACTCTTATAAAGCGAGAGTTGAAGTTACTGACGGTAAAAAGCAAAGTGTTACTTCTCATTTGAATCATAATGATCCTAAGTCTTACTGGGTTGCTTTTGCTTTAATTGATTTTCAGCAAGCAGGGCAGGTAACAATTAAAAATGTTGAAACTTACTCAAGCCCGAGTGAATTTAAAGCGCAGATGAAGCAACGAACAGGTAAAGAGCCTAAGTTTTTTAGTCGATCTAATCCTACGGTTAATGGTGTGTCTAAGTATGATCCTGAAAGATCACCGCACCTTTTCAAAGATGGTAGCTTTATGATGTCGGCAGGTATAGTTGAGTTTAAATAAGCTGTTATTATTAAGGTCTACTTATTAGTTTTAGGTGTATTTTAAACACCATAACAACACATTAAACAGGAATACTATGAGTAAGAATAACAGTGAACCTCAGGCTTATGTTAAGCAAGAGGAAGGTTATCGAATAAAAGCCTTAAGATTGTACCCTTGGGTATGCGGACGTTGTGCTCGTGAGTTTGAGTACTCTAATTTACGTGAGTTAACGGTGCATCATGTTGATCACAACCACAGTAATAATCCTGAGGATGGCAGTAATTGGGAGTTATTGTGTATTTATTGCCACGATAATGAGCACAATAAATACCACGAACATATTATGTATGGCGGGTCGACTACAGAGCGAAAAGTAGAGGCAGCAACGCATTCTCCGTTTGCTGATTTAAAAGCGCTGTTAAATAAGTCAAAGTAATATTTTAACCGAGTTAATGGTTAAATAAATATACTCTAATTTTATAACAGCGATTACTGGCTTAGCAGTTATTGCAAAATGTAAGCTTTAGCGATTATTTTCCATTCATTATCTAATTTAGATAATGTTAGTGCATCATAAAAACGGTTTGTAGAGCGAAATAAAACAACAGCTAAACGATCGTCAACTATGTTCATACTAATAATTTCACCATCGAGGTTTCCACCCGCTGGATTTTTGTTTGATGCCCATTGGTTAAGCACACTGGTCATATCTTTATATGACTTAATAACTTCTTTACCGTCGTCGTTTTTTACTACGCCAACCATTGTTGCGTGCTCTGCTGAAAATGCGCGAAATAAACGCTCTTTACTCGCCTCGCCTTGACCCTGAAAGTAGTCGTTTACTGCGGCTTTTATCGCGACTTTATCAGAGGCTTTATCTGCGTGTGCACTGAACGATAAAAAGGTAACACTTATAATAACTAACAACGATTTCAACATAAAACTCTCTTACTGCTAATAATGAACAACGCACTAAATTTAAGGTTGCAGGTGTAAGCTAAAGCAACCTCATAATATTATATTTAAGCTAAGCCTTATTTATTAAAGCTCTTTTGCTGTTTTGTCTTTTATGTCAAACCAGTTTGAATCGGCTGAGTTAATAAAGCCTGGTACGTCTTTTAGCCATTGTTTTTGAACTGATTTATCAAGATTTAAATAAAGTTTGTTTTCAACAATTTTGAAAGCTTCTGGATCTACGTCAAACTTTTTCTCCATTGAAACACCAAACGCACAAAAGCCACCAAATTGTGGTGCGTATTTTTCTGGATTAGCTCTAAATAAGTCGCGGTGCTTAGCTGAACTGAACTTATAAATGGCATTTTTATGTGTTGCAGTGTATTCAGAGCTGCCTGTTACCGCTTTGTTTTGGGTAAAGTAAGCAACGGTATCATAACCACTAATTGCAATGTCGTTAACGTCGGCATTTGCGTCTATGTCTGCTGCAAAGCTTAATGAACTTGCAAGTACCGATGCTGCAAAAAAAGCTGATTTAGTGAGTGTCGAAAATTTCATGTGTATCTCCAAAGAAAAATTAAATAGGTTTGTTTGTTTAAAACTCAACTGTACTTTATCGTTATTATTTGGTTAATATGCGTCTATTAGTCTGTATTTTCATACCAATAATCCAAAGGAGCGTTTATGGACGTACTTTCGAGTGTGTTGAGTCATTTTTCACTTAATGCGAATGTGTTTTTTAGCGGCAATATGTGTGGTACGAGCGATTTTAGTGAGGATCAAGGTGTTGGGCATTTACATTTATTACGTTCTGGTACGTTAAAGGTGCTTAGTAATAGTGGCTTTGAAGTAGCTTTGTCTAAGCCTTCGGTTATCTTTTTTCCTCACTCTACAGGGCACTGTTTGTTTTCGGATAAAAGCGACGGTGCTGATTTAGTGTGCGCACAAATTAGCTATCAAAGCGGTGGGCATAGCCCTTTATTACAGGCTCTCCCTTTTTGTTTAAATTATGAATTAACAGGTGATGGATTGTTAGAGCAAAGCGCTTTTTGGATTTTTGAAGAGGCATTTAAAGACGCCAGCGGTAAGCATTTAATTATAGACCGCTTATGCGATGTGTTTTTAATTAGTGTGCTGCGAAAAGTACTAGAAGAGGGCGCAATTAAAAGTGGGATGATGGCTGGGCTTACTCACCCTCAGTTGGCTAAGGTATTAATAAAAATACACCAAACCCCAGAACAAAATTGGTCGCTCAGCACTATGGCTGAGGAGTGTGGTATGTCGCGCTCTAAATTTGCCGATACGTTTAAACGAGTAATTGAGCAAACACCGGCTGACTATTTGGCTGATTGGCGTTTGTCGGTTGCTAAAAAGCTTATTTTAAAAAATCAAAATATGGATTTAGTGGCTAATCAGGTTGGGTACGAAAATGGCTCTGCACTTGCCCGTGTATTTAGAAAAAAAACAGGGCAAGCGCCAAAAGAGTGGTTATTAAGCCAGCAATAATTTTTGTTTTTTGTGTGCTAACTACTATTCGTTTTTAATTAGGTAATTTGAATCGAGCGACCAAAAATTGTTTTCGAGTTTTTGCAGAGGTCGTTTTTTAGAGCCTGGCGATGCTTTATGTAGTATCAAATTAATGAGATCAGAACTTACCGCCGGATCACTATGAAAGTAATCATGACCTATTAAGCTGCCAGATTTAGGCACTTTAATTAGGCTTACGTTACCTACTGAGGTAAATATGTCTTGCTCGTTTATGTTTACATCTTTTGTGTTTAACCTACCAAAACTTAAGCTGTTTGTTAGCCATTGTGAAATACCCAATGCGCTATCTTCTTGAGAGGTGTAAATAGTGATTTTTCCAAATGCGGGCCCAAATTGCTCAGCCATTAGCCTTTGCTTAATAATACCAAAATCAAGATCGGGAGCAGCTAAAATTAAGTTTTCAATACGCAGGTCTTCTCGGGGATTTCCGCCACTGGCTCTGTTTTCAATTATAAGCTCTCTAAGTGTTGTGGTTACTACATCTGTGCCACGGCTATGCGCAATAATATGAATATTTTCTATTTCAGGATTTTTAAAAAGTAGTCGTAAGGTTTCTTTTAAATGAAAAATAGTAAATTGACCAGACTCTTTATCTTCAAAATAGCCGGTTAATCCTGTGGCAGCAGCAGGCCAAGAGTAAACAATAGGTACGCCTTGTCGGTTTAAAAAATGCCAAATACCAGTAAGAGTAAATACCGATTCGTTAAAGGTATTATTAAAGCCATGCACAAACAAAATAACATCTTTATTATTACTGTTTTTTAAACGCTGATTAATATTTTTGTTTAATTGGGTTTCGTGAAAAATTTTGCGTTCTAAAATATCTTCGTCAATTTGGAGCTTATCTTTTACGCGTCTAAATTTATAAGGCGATAAAGGAAAGCGACCTAATTCATCGGCTTGTTCCATTACGTAGTTAAATTAGCGGAGCGATTTTTAAGATTACTTTGCTCTAATAGCTCACCCCACTGCAACGACTTATCGCCAAAATTTACTTTTGCTACACCGTATGCAATTGATGGCGAACGACTTGCGTTATACATAACACCTTCTTTTTCAGACACGGCACGGTCTGTAACATACAGTAATTCCATACTAGTATTATGCAGATTTTTAGGCACATCATTTTCTGAATAAGGTGTGCTCACATATAAATTAGGCGTAGGCATTAAGGTTGGATTTGAAGTGCATGCAGAGAGTAAAAAAACGAGTAAAGGAGCGAAAATATAGGATTTACCTAGAGAGTGGAAAAGCATGTTTATTCCTTATTTTCGATTTATAAGTAATTTTAAAAAGGTTAAGCATAAAAATAACATATAAAAAATAACAGGTTTATTACCTTTTATACATTTACGCTGTTTTTTATAACATATTATTGCGCTAATGAGGATATAAGATTGTAATACCCACGCTTATAAGTAGAGTAAGCGTGGGTATGGTTGTTTGAGATAACTTTAACCTTAACGCTAAAATTAAATTTTAATTGCCTCGGAAGGGATTGTTGATAATCCACTAAAATATTTCATCACTAATTGTCCTTGGCTTTTTTTCTCTATTACTAAGTAATTGTTTGAATTAGGGTAGTAAAAGCTATTTTTAGACATAGTAATAAGTTTTAATTTGTCGCCACCGGTGCGTTGTGAGTACAAAGTATTATTTTCAAAAATTAGGCTGCGTAAGGTATTTTCATCAATACGGTAATCACCTAATACGGGCGCTAGTTGTTGCACTGTTACATCGGCTTTTTTGAATTCGGGCAGTACGGTACCAAGTGCTTTAGCGGTAAGTTTTTCGTTAATAAAAATAGGGTTTATGTGGTTTGAATTAGCGAGTACGGCTACATATAGCTTTTGCTCTGGTATGTAACGTGCGTGTGCTAAAAAGCCATTTATACCACCTGTGTGTTTAATTACGGTGTATTCATTCAAAGGCTCAATAATTAATCCGTAACCGTAGGATGAAAAGCTGCCGTCGTTGAGCTTAAAAGGACTGACCATTTTTTCATAGCTTGCTTTACTAATAAGTTGCCCCGTTGATAACGCGTTAAACCAAATGTTTAAGTCGGTTGGGGTAGATATAAGCGCTCCTGCGGCATAAGGCCAGTCCATATTAATATAACTTGTGTTTATAAAGCCTTGCTCTGTTTGCTCATACCCCGCTGCGCGGTGAGCAACAATTTCTTGCCCTTCATAGCTGCTTTGAGTCATCCCTAGTTTTTTAAATATATTTTGTTCAATAAAGTCTTTATAAGATTGCCCACTCGCTACTTCAATTATTTTACCAAGCAGTGAATAACCGGTATTTGAATAAGCCATCGCTTCACCGGGTTTAAATACCATAGGGTGTTTGGCAAATCTCGTGAGCGTATCGTCAACGCTGGTGGGTACTTGTATTTCCTTATCGAATAGGTCGTCGTCATCTGTGTAGTTTGCCATGCCCGATGTATGAGTTAACAAGTTTTCGATTGTGACAAGGTTGCCCTCTGTAGGAAAGCTTGCAACATACTTATGAATATCATCAGAGGTTAATAACTTACCTTGCTCTTGTAGCATCATAATTGCAGCGGCAGTAAATTGCTTTGAAATAGAACCCAAGCGCAAAACACTTTGATCGTTAAGTGCAATGTTGTGTTCTAGGTTAGCAAGCCCGCGCGATCCTTTAAAAAGTACTTTGCCATTTTTGCTAATAATTACCGATACCCCAGGTGCGTTTTCAGCAAGGTTATCGTTAAGAATTTGCTGATACTGCAAAGCTGTTGGCTCTGCTTTTAAAAAATGCGGTATTAATAGGGCGAGGGCTAACAAACAGCTCGTATAGAATGGCTTAATCATATTTATCCTTTTTTATTTTTATACCAAACCGATTAATGGGTTTGACGTTCCTTGTATTTTATAGTGATTTAATATTGCACAGCTAAAAAGTAAACACAATTATTGGATTTTATAGAGGATCAGTAATCGGTATAATAACTACGTTTATTGATTTTTATTAAATTTCGCAAGGAAGGTGTTTATATGCCTGATATAACGGCACTTTTTTATGTAGCTATTATGGCTTTTTACTTATTGCGCTCAAATGATGGAAGTAAGCTTGTTATAGCTGTGATGGCTTTAGCTGCTATCCCTCTATTTACAGATAATTATTGGCAATGGTTACAGTTAAGCGGGCTGTTAAGTATCCTTATTGTAATTATAGAAAGAATGAAAGTAGATGCTACCGCAGTCGGTGCAATTGGGGTGTTAGTTGCTCTATTTATGGGGGCTTTTATTTTAAGTATACTTATTAATACTGTATTGGTATTTGTGAGCAACTTTGAGTTTTCTACTTTTAACGTTAAAAACCCCTTAAACTACGAATGGTCAACCTCTATTCTTTGGTTATATTGCCTTGCTTTTGTCATCCAGTTATTCGTTATTTTACGAAGTATTAAAAAGCCTAAAGCGTTGTTTGATAGTAATATAATAGGACTCTCTTTAGCCGTGTTACCACATTATTGCGGCTCATTTTTGTATGGGCTTATGCTGAGCGTGGCTATTATTGCTACTCTTTACTTAGTCGCTTTTGTTTTAAAAACAAATTCTGAACAACGCTTTGAGTTTACGTATAACGGGATGTGTGTATTACTAACAAGTTGTTTGGTTAAAGGTATTATGAATGCTTTTTAGTTTATTAGATGGGTTTTAAACTGCGGGTGCGTATTTTTAATGTGCCTGCCGTTCACTCAATAGGCACTTTAAATGAGTGCAGCTTGCTACAGTAGGGCTACCAATATTAGCCTGTTTGGTATCCCTTATTTACATAATCACTTTTTATTTACGCTAACAGCTTAGTTAAATCTTGATTGTTTTTACCTCCCCACAAGTGGGTATTTAGCGGTTGCATAACGCCTTGGTTAAATTTAAAACCGTGTGATCTGTCTGTATTAATTAGCAGTGGTCCATCTAAGTCGACGTACGTGGCTTCGCTGCTTAATAAAGATAATGGTGCCATAGCAAGCGAGCTGCCAACCATACAACCCAGCATTATTTCAAAGCCTTGTAGCTTTGCTTCTGCAGCTAATAGGTTTGCCTCGGTTAAGCCACCGGTTTTATCTAGTTTAATGTTAATAACGTCATATCGGTTTTTTAGGTACGGTAAATCTTTGCGAGTATGGCAAGATTCATCTGCGCATAATGCAATGGGTGACTCAAAATTTAATAACTCGATATCGTCGCCAGCAGGCAAGGGTTGCTCTATTAAAATTACATTAAGTTTTTTTAATTGCTCACAACATGTCACTAAATCATGAAAGTTCCAGCCTTCGTTTGCATCTATAATAAATTGGCTATTTGGCGCCACGTGCGCGATTGCAGTCATTCTTTCAATAATATTTTGGTTATCTAGTTTTACCTTAACCAAAGGTGGGTTATTTAAAGCCGTAACAGCACCAGCCATTGCTTGTGGAGTATCAATACTTAGTGTTTGTGCGCAAATACACGCAGTTGTTTGCTTGTTTAATAGCTGGGCAACCGTACTATTTTGCTGCTTTGCTTTTAGATCCCACAAAGCGCAATCAAGAACATTACGAGCAGCTCCTGCGGGCATATTAGCAACGAGTGACGTAAAGCTATTTTTAGGCGTTTGTTTGCTAAGCAGGTTTATGTTTTCAACGTCTTCTATAACACTGCTTACAGACTCATCATAGCGTATGTAAGGAACGGCTTCTGCCCAACCATAATTTTGGCCATCACTAATTATTACTACAACAACCTCTGTTTGTGTTTTTGCTCCTCGGGAAATTCTAAAAACAGATTTTAATGGTAATGATTGATGACATACTTTGATTATTTTAATTGGTTTTTTATTCATGGTAAGTTTTCCACAATTAATGCTGTGCCATCACGCACGGGGTCAACGCAAGGTAATGAAAATTCTTTACTTAATTGCTCGCAAATTTCACGTCCTTCTTGAACACTCACACTTGAGGTATTAATTGCAATGCCAGCAACTATTACATTGGGGTTTGTTAATTGTGCTGCACTTATATTTTTTTCGATTGTTTGTGCAATGCTCGGAAATGCCGTGTTTGGTAGGCCACGCATATGCGTGCGATTCAAAGCATGGCAAATCACTAAGGCATCGGGTTGCGAGCCGTGTAGTAAACCTAAACTAACACCAGCAAATGCAGGGTGAGACAAAGAGCCTTGCCCTTCAATAATATCCCAGTGTTGTGCATGGGCATCGGGTGATAGCGATTCTACAGCGCCTGAAATAAAGTCAGCAATTACACAGTCGATTGCAATGCCTGTTCCGGCTACCAAAATTCCACATTGGCCTGTGGCGCGAAAGCTCACATCAAGCCCTTTTTGTTGCATGGCTTTTTCAAGGCTTAAAGAGGTATACATTTTTCCTACTGAACAATCAGTTCCAACCGTTAGTAGTCGTTTACCAGAGCGTTTACGCCCAGTACCTGTCGTAAATTGAGCTGTAGGGTGGCGAATATCAAACAAATTACAATTAGCGCTATAGGCTTTACTTACCACTTCAGAAAAATTAGTAAGTTTGTCGTGCAGGCCACTAACTATATCCATACCTTGATTTAGGGCTTCTAAAATATATGGCAGCCATTTTTTATCAAGTAAGCCACCACTATTAGCAAACCCTAACACAAATGTTTTTGCGCCTAATTTAGCTGCGTCACTAATCGTATATTTAGCCAATCCCGTTGTTACTGTACAACCTGGGGTGCTTAGCTCACCTATGCATAATTCTGGGCGCCAATCAGCAATACTTTGCGCCATTTTTATTGATAATTGATCTGTTGCATCACCAATAAACAACAAATAAGGAGAAGTGATTTTCATAGTTGGTCTCTAATATTTAAAGCAAAAATGCGTTTAATTGAGAATATAATATTAGAGATACAATGAAAGTGAGAAGAATTAGAAAGGCTATAACCTTTGTCTATATGGTTATTTAAAGCCTTTAAATACAGGTAGTTAATTTATCTAAAAAGCTAACCGACGCTTTTGATAATGCGCTGTTTTCTAGGTGTAGTGCATTTACGGTAAAATTAAGGGGGGGATTAAATGAAGCAATAGCAACGTTGTCTGATAAGTTTCCTAGTGCGGTGTACTTATCAACAATACAAATACCGGCACCTTGGGCAACTAATCTGGCGGCAATAAAGTAGGTTTGAACTTTTATTGTCGAATTTATCACAATGTGTTCTTCCATCATTCTACCCCAAAGTAAATTACCTAAAGGACCACTATCGCTAATATCAATAAATTCTAAATCGACTAAATTGTTAAGCGTTAACTGCTCGGGTAATTCGGGAAACGTTGTTTTGGGGTAAACAATTACTAACTCCGATTGCGCCAGTTCAATAGACTTTACTGAGGGCATTACACAAGGCGAAAATAAAATAGCAATGTCACATTTATGCTCTAACAGTGCTTGTAATACTTCGTTGTTATGAACTGTTTGCACATTAAAATGAACGTTTGGGTATGTTTTATGATACTGCGCAATTGCGTTTGGCAGTGCGTCAAACCCAAGAGCAGGAGTAACGCTTAAATTAATATTACCAAACTCCGCTTTTTTAATGTTTTCGGCTGTACTTTTTATTGAGCGCATTTGTTGATAAATTTTATCTACTTCATCAAATAACATGTTGGCTTCATCTGTTGGGATGAGGCGTCCTTTTATGCGTTCAAATAACTTAAAACCCAACTGCATTTCAGCATGAGATAAAACTTTGCTTACTGATGGCTGAGATACATGAAGCATTTTTGCTGCATTGGTTATTGAGCCATTTGTGTAAATGGCATGAAATACTTCTATATGTCTTAAACGCATGACTCACTCCTTGTATTAATATTTATGCAAAAAAGTAAACTAAGCCGGTCCATAAAACGGCAGCAACGCAAGCTGCAAAGGTTGCTGGTACTAATTGTGATTTAACATGATCCATTAAATCGCATCCGGTTGTCATGGAGCTGAGTATTGTAGTGTCTGAAATAGGCGAGCACTGATCGCCATACACACTGCCATTTAATACTGCGGCAAAACATACCATCATAAACAGTTCCGGATTTGCTAATTCTTGAGATTGGCAAAGAGCCCAAGCAAGTGGCATTGCTAAGGGAAATGCAATGGCATAAGTGCCCCAGCTTGTGCCTGTTGAAAATGCAATTATTACCGTGATCAGTTGTAAAATAACGGGTAGTAACCAAAATGGTAGTTGCTCACCAAGTTGTGATACTAAATATAATCCTCCACCAATTTGCTTACTAATACTACCTATAATCACTGCTAACATTAAAATAACTGAGGCAACAACAACTCCTTTTAAACCAGTTCCAAAACCTTCAATTAAGTTATCAAGAGACATGCCTTTAGCGAGTGCAATAAAAGCAGACATCAAAAGTGCGACTCCAAATGCCCAGTTAACCTCGGGTGTACCAGTATAAACAAAGGTCATAACGGCAATGGTAATTAGGGTTAGTAACGGAAAAACAAACTCAAGCACATGTGGTTTATAGCCTTTAGGTACATTACTACCTTGTAGTTCTTTGGTGCTTAATGGTTTTGCTCCTGGGGCATCTAATTGGTTAGTTTGCAAAGCGCGCTTATGTGCTTCTTGCAGTCTTTTTCCTGAAAAACGAGTAACGTTTAAACTTAATAACAATGTGCCTAGTACAGCTAAAATACTATAAAAACTAAATGGAATACTGCTAAAGAAAAATTTAATACGGTCTGTTTCAGTGGCTAAAAACGACACCCCTGGTACAAATATTAATGCTTGTACGTAAGCTGGCCATGCATTAAACGCTAAAATTGATGCAATTGGAGAAGCGGTAGAGTCGACTATATAACTCATTTCTTCGTGGCTTACTTTTGCTTTATCGGCAAGAGGTCTTACCGTTGTGCCAACTAAGGTAGTGCTCATGGTGCCACCTTGAAAAAATAATATACCTAAAAGCCATGATATAAACTTTGCCGAACGCTGCCCTTTAACAAAGTGTTGGGTCATAAAGTTTGCAAACGCCTGAGCCGCTCCGGTTTTAGACCAAATGCCGAGTAATCCTCCAAGTAGCCATAAATAAAGTAATAACAACGCCGCAGTGCCTTCGCTGGCAAGGTTGGGAATTATGACCTTATCGGTAAGGTCGTACTCTCCAAGCATTATAGCGCCCACCACAATACCGCTAAATAAAGCTGTAAGTGGCTCTTTTGTAAGTAAGCATAAAATAATAGTGACGAACGCGGGTAATAAAGACCAAAAACCATAATGAAAGGCGGGTTTGAGCAAGACTAATTGTTTATCATTTTTTATTACCCACTGCTCAATAATACTAGGGGCTTTGTTATTTGCAGATAATGCGGATTGATTTATTAGTGATGATTGATAGGGCACTACGTCTTTTATTAGTATTTCTTTACCTTTATATGTATATGCGTTTAGACCTGATTTAGTGGTGTAAGTATCGTATTGATAGGATTGTTCAAGCCATGTTTGTTGGGTAAATAAATTGACATAAATAGCCAAGCATAAACTTCCCATTAAAATAACAGCAGCAAAAATATTTTTACTTATTATCATATTGTTACCTTTATTTTTATTCTTATTTATTAGAGGAAGCGGAACTAACAAAAATAAGCCGCAGCCACAAAAAAGCCTCACATATTTGTGAGGCTTCTATTTTACTCGGCTGCTAATGAGCGAGGATGAGAAAACAACGTTGAAAAAAACAAGCTGTTCATAAATAGTTTTTCGGTACCGTAAAAATAGCCCCTAAAATTAGGGTCATCACTAAATACAATAACACTACCTTGACCTAATCTTTGTGCAACAAGCATTGCTTTTTCTGCAAGTTGCAGTTGGTTTTCTGGTGATGCAAAACCAGTTAACAGGGGTTGCTTGGCTATTTTTACTATTGTTGCGTAAGGGTTTTTAGGCGGTTCGAAAGCGAGTAAACCACTGCGATGGCTTGCTATTTCTCGTCGCGTATAGCCGTAACCTAAAGGATGGGTTATATCGAGATCGCCGGCCATTACTGCACCACCAATAACATCTTGCGCCTCTAGTTTTGATTTATCCGCGTAGTCAATTCGAGGTTTATCCAAACCATGACCTTTATTTATTTTAACGGTGTTGAGCTTAAGTAATGTTTTACCTGCCCATTTAGCGCCATCTCCAATGCCGACAAATGTGCCGCCTGATTTAACCCAGTTGGTTACTTTGTCGCTAAGTGCAGGGGTTATATCTGAATACTTACCATCAGCCATTATTATATGTGTGTAGTTTGATAATTTAACGCTGTTTAAGCGACTTTTTTCTAATAATACAACCGGTATATTCATGCGTTTATCAAGTAAGTGCCATGCTTCACCAGCTTGATACTGCGACATACCCGGACCAATTACGAGCAATACCTTAGGTAAATAAACCGGCTCAATATTGTTACTACCTAAGTCCATACCAATACTTTGTGTATGGGCACTATTTAACGTGTATACAGGTACGCCATCTTGTTTTGCAGCATCGTTCATCAAACTATTTAACTTACTGCTATCTAAACCGCCTTGCCAACCAATAGACACAACAACACTGCCACGCTTGAAGGTTTTTACACCTTTATCTGTTTGGGCTTTAAATTCACTGTTTGCGATACGAGGACGATATCCATGGGCTAACAATTGGTATAAAACTTTAGGAGCATAGTAGTTGCTCCACTCAAATACATACGCTACTTGTGCTTTTGGTACTGTAGATTGAGTTGGGAAGATGGGTGTAGTTATATCGCCAGCTTTGTAGCTTTCTCTTGTTAGTGGATTATATTTAATCCCGAAAGCAAGCGGCATTGTCCAACCTGAAACATCATAAAAAGTATTGTTTTTAAATTTTGTAACGTTTGCAAATAAGCCCTTGATCATACGGTAGCTCGTTTGATTTGTTTCGGCTATGTAGGACTCTTGCGCTTTAAACAGTTTGCCATTTACTTTTAAATCTTTTAGTAACGGTTTTACGTTAATTTTATTACGATCTAGCAACTGTAAAAAGTGAAACATGCGAGCAGGGTCTTCAGGTGCAGTAAATACATAGGCTTTAACTTTATCGTCATCTGCCATTTCTTGTGCTTGTTTAGCAAAACCTTGTTGAAAGGTAAGCAGATCGGTTTTTTTATCAACAGCGTTATTTAGTAATGCTAAACCCACGTGGTAATAAGTACGAATATTGTCTCTAAACGATAAAATACCGCGTGGTGTTGATAACAAGCCCGCCGAACTAGCTTGCTCAAACAATATACCTAAACTGCCATATAAATGAGGGTAAGTTGCGCCTTTTCCTAAATAAAAATTATCGTACGCTTCTTCATTAAAATACAAGCGAGCTTCACTATCCATAAAGTCTCGTGGTCCTTGTACTACTTCACTTAATAAGTCCATTGCTTGTTTATTAATTAGGGGATGGACGCGATCTGGCGCTCCAGGATGAAAATAAAATGATTTATACGAGCGCATTTCATGAAAGTCAGCAACGATATTAGGTCGCCATTGATGAAACTTGCTTACCCAACCAATTGGCTCTGGTT
The DNA here is from genome assembly GCF_015864385.1 of Pseudoalteromonas sp. SWXJZ94C. NCBI lineage: Bacteria > Pseudomonadati > Pseudomonadota > Gammaproteobacteria > Alteromonadales > Pseudoalteromonadaceae > Pseudoalteromonas > Pseudoalteromonas sp. SWXJZ94C. Next base: position 66,489 of record NZ_JADYXF010000018.1, on the reverse strand, counting down.
GTTGTTGTAACATCCACTGGCGATTTAAATCAAACCAGTAATGATTAGTCCTACCCGATGGCCATGGCGATCCATGTAATGCATGATTAGGATCTGTTATATTTACGTTCGAAGAATATCTTAAATTCCAAGATGCTTCGCGGCTATTACCGTCTGGGTTCATACTTGCTGTTAATAAAATAACGCTATTATTTAATAGCTTATCTATTTTATCGCCTTGCGCTGCTGCTAAGTGATAAGCGATTGGTATTGCAGAATCAGTTGAGCTAACTTCCCCTCCATGAACACCAAAATTGATCCAACTAACAACAGGCATATTAGCTATAGGTAATTTAGCGCCTTGTTGTAAATCAATGTGCTGAGTACGCAGTTGCTCTAAGTTTTTTTGGTTTTCAGTGGAGGTAATTGTAAGGGTTAATATAGGTCGTTGTTCGTTACTGTATGCAATTACTTCATATTTAATACGATCTGACTTAGATGCTAAATACTTGAAGTAATCGATCATACGATCGTTACGAACCATTTGATCGCCAAGGCGGTGACCTAAAAAAGTATCTGGTGTTTCAATTGAAGGATCGAATACTACAGATGGGTCAAAAATAGTATCAGCTTGAGGAGCTGCATGTATGTTTATTGCAAAAAAGGAGGCGGCACATACAACAATAAATTTGAGATATAAAAAAAGATGTTTCATTACTGGCTTACCTTGGCTACTTGGTGCTGGCGGATTGCTTGACCCGCAAGATTATTAGTAAGCTTGCCTTGTGAAATAGCGAGCTCACCATTTATAACCATCCACTGTACACCTTCACTTAATTCTTCTGGGTGGATGTAATCAGCTTTTGGTATGAACTTATTTTCATCAAAAACTACAATATCAGCAGCATAACCTACTTTAAGCTCTCCACGGTCTTTTAAACCAAATGCTTTAGCTGTTAATGAACTACTACTGTTAATAAACTCATTGAGTGTTAGCCACTGTTTTTGTTTTACAAATTCATGGTACTTTTTTGGAAATGTAGCGTATTTTCGAGGATGACCTGGGCTACCATCAGATGAGGTCATTACCCAAGGTTGTACCATATATGCTTTAATATCTTGCTCTGACATATTAAAACTAGCAACTCTGGCGTTACCATCAATAACAATTTTTCGTGCTGCATCAATAGGCGATAATTCCCACATGGTGGCAATTTCAGCTAAGGTTTTACCACGTAGCTTTGCAAGGGTAGGGTCACTAATTAATAACGAATCAGCACCGCCTCTGCGGCGTAAGTTTTCTTGCATAGCTATTTTAAGTTCTGGCCATTGGGCTTCGTCTTTTACGCGGGCTAAGTATTCACTTTTATCACCAGCTAAAATTTCACGAGGCATTAAACTACCCGCAATACTGGTGCCCGACGCTCGCCATGGGTATTGATCTGCGGTTACGTCAATGCCTCTATCTTGTGCATTTTTAATCAATTCGATAACCGCTTTGCTCTCTCCCCACACGTCAACACCTAAGGATTTAATATGAGCGACATGAACGGGTAGTTTTGCTTTTTCGCCAATGGTAATTACCTCTTCAATCGCGCCTAGTAAGCCAACGCTATAAGAGCTTTCATCACGAATATGGCTGTCGTAAACGCCATTATAACGAGCAGCTACTTTTGCAAGCTCAATTACTTCTGCTGTTGTTGCGTAGTTGCCAGGTACATAATAAAGACCGGTAGATAAACCGAGAGCACCTGCCTGCATTGCTTTTTCAATTAAGCTTTTCATTTTAGCTAATTCGATATCAGTAGGTGGGCGATTACTACGTCCCATTACTGCTTTTCGTACTGAGCCATGACCAATGTACAACGCAACATTTGTTCCAATACCTTGATTTTCATATTCAGTAAAAGTGTTTGCTACATCAATATTGCCGCCCCCATCTACATTACAAAATACAGTGCTGACTCCTTGTGTTGTGTAATTAGCATTTAAGTTAGGCGTGGTGTTATCAACAAAGTCATTACATGCATGAGTGTGCGGGTCAATAAAGCCAGGGGCTACAATCATATTATTTGCATCAATAATTGTTTTGGCTTGTAAATTAGTCGGTAATTGCTCCTTAATGAAAATTATTTTACCTTTATCAATACCAATAACGCCTTGAATAGGCGCTTTATTTGAACCTTGATAAATAGTGTTCCCGGTAATTATCATATCAATGGGCGTGTTCTCGTGAGTGCACCCCACAAGGGTGGCTATAATTGCTACGAGTGCCGTTATTTTAGTTATTGGCATTACTTGTTCCTGCTTATACGGTAAAAAGAAGAGCAACCTAAGTTGCTCAGTTATGAAAATTTAATCAAAGCTCATGCTTAAACTAGCATAAAGGTAGCGACCTTCAATGTCATGTAAACTGGCTTCGTAACCATATGTTTCGTCTGCTAAAGGAGGTTCTTTATCGAACATATTACGCATACCAATACGAACACGAGTGCCCTCTAATGCGCCCGAATCATAGGTATATTGACCATAAAGACTAAACGTTACCCAGCTACCCACATGCCAAAACTCACCGGTGTCGTTGTGTACAGCACTGGTGTCATAAAAGTCACCAACATATTTGCCGTATAATCCAGCACCCCAGTTGTTATAACCCCAAGAAAGAGTGCTTGAAGCTTGCCACTCTGGTCGTCCATCCATTTGTATTAAGTTACCTACATCTTCTAAAGCAAGCCCTAGCTCCATTAATTTAGCCGATTCTTCATCGATACTTTGATAGGCTTTAAGTAGTTTTGCTGCGTTTAATTTAAAATCAAAATCGCCAAACTGAGTATCATTAATGCGATAGTTAACGCTTAAGTCTAAGCCTTCTGTAACACGAGAATCAAGGTTTTCAAATAAACCAATAACTTCACTCATATCGCCAACGGCGGCAAGACCCGAACCACTAAAAAATGCAATATCATCGACAGTCGCTTCAGAACGAACAACGTTACTATTACTACTGCCATTTAAACGATAGTAATAGTCTAAATCAGCAATATTTTGATTTGAGCGAATGCCTATTAAATCTTCTTGTTCTATACGCCAAAAATCAGCTGTAAAGGTAAGGTTGTCGATCATATCTGGGCTGTAAACTAAACCTAACCCGTAGTTATAATCATTTTCTGGTTTTAAATTTGAGTTTCCATAACGAATATTAGAAACACTATCGCTGCTGCTACATTCACTTAAGTTACTAAGCTCCCCTTTATTAATTTGCGCTTGGCAACGGTAGTAATCTGTTGGGTAATTTACCCGAGTAGTGCTAGCTGTATGAAGTTGCTCTAAGTTTGGTGCTCTAAAGCCTTCAGAGTAAGAGCCTCTAATTTGTAAGCTTTTTACTGGGTACCAACTTAAAACTACTTTTGGTTTAAAAACACTGCCTACATCACTGTATTGCTCAAAACGTCCTGCTAATTGAAAATCAAGTTTATCAACTAAAGGAATGTCCATATCGGGGCTAATTAAAGAGCCGGCTAATTCAATAAAGGCAGAAGATACATTACGTGAACCACTCGCATTAGGCTGACCGCTTGAGCCCATTACATCGGAGCCATAAGTCATATCGGTTACGCTATCAGTGTATGTGGTTGTTCCGTTTAGTCTATCGTCATATTTGTTTTCAAAGTTTTCATAGCGCCATTCAGCACCCAATGCTAATCCAACATCACCGCCAGGAAGAGAAAATAAAGAAGGTGTTGATACTTTAAAATCAACTAACCCTAATTCTGTTTCGCCAGTTCGTGAGGTGTCGATTAAAAAGCCATTAATTGTTTCTTGAGAGTTACAAAGAGCATTACAAAATGGGTTATAGGCTGAACTATCTTGTTTATTTACGCTATCTTGAAACAAGCTTAAACTTATACGGTTGTCTGTACTATCAACGGTTTTTGCTGCTGAATACAAAGCTGCGGTGTCCCAGCTCCAATCTGCTATATCTCCGCGAGCTCCACCTAAAAATCGGTATGACGTGTTTTTTACATTAATTTGTCGTGTACCAGCATCAACTACGCGATAGGCATCTATAGTTACATCTAAACCTTCATTTGGTATTGCATAACCAGATAATTGATTAGCGCCAGAGCCTAAAGGGTTCCAGTAAGCCGAGCTCGAAATAGTAACTGGGGCAGAAGTAAGAGTTGCTGTTTCGCCTCGCTGCGAGTTTGACTCAGCACGGTAATAACCAAGTTCACTATAAAGCTCGGTGTTATTGCCTAAATCGTGGTTAATAAATACAAATGTATTTATACGTTCGGTTTCGGGGATCAAAGTTCGGCTTGAGTTGGTATTGTATCCTTGGGTATCGCTACTAATACTTCCGCTATCGACACATAATCCATTTGATAAAACACATTGCTGGTCACTATCAGCGGAGTCTGCGCCTTCTACATGAAAACGACCTGCGGAACTTGTTAAACCATCCACTGATTCGCTTGCATCAAAACGTCCCCAAGGTGTTGTTGTTGATGAGTTACGAAAATTAGAATCGCCTTGCCAACTCGTGCCTTCAATAAATGGACGAAGATCGGAGTTAGCCGAACGATCATTTTCTGATGCCATGACTTCTGAGCCATAGTAGTAATTTGCAGTTGCGGTTACATTGGTCATTCCATCATTTAAATCCCAGCCAGCTAAAGCATTTAGATTAAGCTTTTCTCTGCTGGTATTTTCGGCTTGACCATATTGCATATCAAATCGGTAGCCACTGTAATCTTTACGCATTTGTGTATTTACAACGCCTGCAACGGCGTCAGAGCCATAAATAGCTGCTGCACCGTCATGCAGCACTTCAACTGCTCCAATGCCCATTACTGGTATTGAGTTCATATTAACGGTTGTGACCGGAACAGAGTTTTCGGTTTGCGATCCTGGGTGCTGTACTAAACGACGGCCATTTAATAATACAAGCGTGTTACCTGTGCCAATACTGCGTAAATTAATAGATGCAACATCTCCCCTTGATGCATAAACCCCGCTAACAACATCATTACCATTAAAACTAACAGTGCCGTTGCTAGGAATCGAAGCAAATAATTCACTACCAGATGTTGCGCCAATGGCATCAATATCTTTCGAATCAATAATAGAGACAGGTAACGCGCCGGTAATTGTAGCTCCTTTAATCATTGAGCCTACAATGCTAATAATTTCAACGTCTTTATCTTTTACTTTTTTAGTAGCGGTTCGACTTGGAATTGCTGTTTCATCAAGTTCATTTTGGCTGTTTTGTTCTGCTACAGTAGGTAGTGTCGTGATACCTAACGCAGATACTAAACACAAAGTTATTTTATTTAATTGATACTTAGATTTGTATAGCGGATTCATTTTATTCCCCTGTTGTACTTTCTTTTAATCGTTATATTTATAGTTTTGTGCGTTCATAGATTGCACAAAAAGACTAAATATGACAATTGACAAAAAAGCCCCCTCCTATAACCTAAAGTTATGGGGTCTATACACATAAATAAGTCGTTTTAGAGTGGATTTATGGTGTAATTAACATAAAAGTTGTGGCTTAACATCCCATTAAAAAATTGATATGTATACCTTTTTATTGGCTACTAAAGCTGGCTAGCAGCTCTAGGTAAATACTTTGATTTACAGTGTGTAAAAATGTTTTAATTATTTAAGTTAAATAGAATTTATTACTTGGTTAGACTCAATTGAATATAAAAATATCGATAGTTTAAAAATAGTAGGTAGTAGTTATTTAATTGTTGATGGAAAGGTTTTTCTTGTTACTAAACAAATAGCTAATGCTCAAGCAGCCGAGTTTGAATTATTAAGTAATCCTTGTTTTAGCAAGGATTCAGAATGCGTTTTTTATGATGGATTAATACTTAAAAATGCAGAGGCGAAAACATTTCATTTATTGAATGATTATGGTGATTATGCAACAGATGGAAAAAATATGTACTATCAAAAAAATGAACTAGAAGGTGTTAATGCTCAGTGTTTTGAGCTTTTAGACTCATTTTCTTTATTTGGACATGATGGAAAAAATGTTTATTTTGAACATCATAAAATTTCTGATATTGATATAAGTAGTATAGAAGTAATCTCGCATCATGAAGCAATTAAAGACGCTAAAAATGTATATTGGAAAGCAAATAAAGTGCTAGGAGCTGATCCAAAAACATTCACGTGTACTTACAGCGAATACGATAAATATAATGCTGAAGATAAAAACTGCTTTTATAAAAATGGTATTTTAGTCAAGAAAAAGTAACTTAGTCACTCATACTGCTATTTATTATGAGTGACCTTGCTATTTTTAATACTAAAGCCAATCGGCTGCTACTTGTAGTGGGGTAGGGTCATCTTTTTTAGATACCCAAAACACTAAGGCTTGTTTAGTCGGTGATACATCAACAGCGTGTGGTAATGTTAAGTTAGCAGCAGCTAATTTATGATTAGCTGACATGCTGTTTTGCTGATAACCAATAACAACAAATTCGTGTTTTAACTTGTTACCTACATTCTCGCCTGCGTGTATTTGCGTTTCTATACCAAAACCTAAAAGCGCAACATGTGCGACTAAATTTTGGTTACTAGCGTGTTCGGTATTAGTTGCATCGTACTCAACATCTATTTCTGAGTTGTTTATAGTCGCTTGTAAATTACCTAAATATGGGGTTTTAGATTTAGGTATTGCTTGCTTATAAAACCAACCTTGCCAGCCGCTGCCGTCAACCATAAAGCCTGGAGTTGCTACAATACGGCTTTTGCCGAGTGCTTTATAAGTACGTTGCCTTTTACTAAAAACGGCTGAAGCAAACGGGTCTTTCCATCCTAAGTAATCCCAGTAAGTAACATGAAAATTAATTGGGATTAAATCAGTCCATAGTTTTTCATCGTCTGTAAATTTTGAAATCCACTTTTCAGCTGGTGGGCAACTACTGCAGCCTTGTGATGTATAAAGTTCTAAAAAGGTAGTTTGATTAGCTGTACTCGAAATAGTTATTTGCTCTGCTGCTTGGCTTTGAGAGCAAAAAATTATTAACCCAGTTAACGCTATAGATAATGGACGGGATAGTGCTTTAAAAGGCATGTTACTTCTCGCAAAGGCTGATATTGCATTCAGCCTAAATGATATTTACGAATGAAGTATCACGAAACACTCACAATTAAATCACGTTTTAACTCCATATTTAACTTATTGAAAACTTAATTTGAACGATTGCTCAAGCTGTGCTTTAATCGTTATTCAATTATTGAGGAATATTACATGATTAAATTTTATTTTCACCACACTCCTAACCCAATGAAGGTTGCACTTTTTTTAGAAGAAACAGGTCTACCATTTGAGCTTGTTCCTCTTGATACTTTAAAAGGTGAGCAACATACACCTGAATTTAAAGCAATTAATCCAAATGCTAAAGCACCTGCAATAGTTGATGGTGAAACTCGTGTATTCGATTCGAACGCTATTTTAATGTACCTTTCTGAAAAATACGGAAAGTTAGCAGGTAAGGCAGAAGATCGTGCTGAAATGCTGTCATGGTTAATGTTTATCGCATCGGGTTTAGGTCCGTATTCAGGACAGTCTGTGCATTTTAGACACATGGCGCCAGCAGGGCTTGATTACGCGGTTAACCGTTATTTACGTGAAGCGCAGCGCCATTACGAAGTGCTTGATGCGCACCTTGAAGGTCGCGATTTTATTGTAGGTGATACGTATACAATTGCTGATGTTTCAGCCTGGGGCTGGATTGATAAAGCACCGGTTGTATTAGGTGAAGAGGGCTTAGCACCGTACCCTAATCTTAAGCGTTGGTTTGAAAGTATTGATAGCCGCCCAGCGGTTGCACGTGCACGTGTAATTGGTACTGATGTAGCATTTAAAAAAGATTTTGATGAAGACGCTAAAAAAGCGTTTTTCCCTTCAAACTACCCTAAAGTATAATTTTTAGGGCGTTATTAAATACGTTATAAAAGTAGGTCAGGTTTTATCTGACCTACTAACAATTAAAAAGCTAACTTCCTCTCCTAAAATCATAGCGTTTATTATTTCTTACTTAGGGATAATACGACCTCTAATTCTTCAATTTAATTATCGCTTTAATATTAAAATATTTAATAACAAACAAATTCACTTAAATATTCAAGACTAAAGAATTGCTTTTTTAAGCCTATTTACAGTCGCTCTAAATTAATTACGTATTATAAGGGGAATTAGTCACTTAACTTAGATTTTACAGTCAATACTATTTAGAATTGAATTAATGGTTGCACTTTGTAGCCTCAAAATAATAATTATGGTGCTGCAAAAAAATGACAAAAAAACCAACTCATATTGAAATTAATAATCCAAGAAAAGTACTTACTTATACGTATGTAATTTCTTTATCCGTTATTGCGATGTTGTCTATTGTTGTACATTTTATGTTAGATCACGTTATTGCTGAGCAAAGTACAACAGGTAAAGTGGTTAATGTAAGTGGAGAGCAAAGAATGCTATCGCAGCGAGTAAGTTTATTTGCTGTTGAGTATTTAACTTTAGGTACACCAGAAGCCAAATTTTTAGCTTTGGCTTCTTTAAATAAAATGCAAATAAATCATCAAAATCTATTGAGCGATTATTACAAAGCATTAAAAGACAAAGAAGCACTGACGCTATCTGTAACTCTACAAAATATGTATTTTAAAGAGCCGCAAAATGTTGATGGCAAGTTAAAGCTTTTTACTAAGCAAGTTGAAGCTGCATTAACTTTAAAACCAGGTGATCAACAAGGATATGAAAATATAAAAACAGGCTTTTTAGCAATGGCTAAAGAGCCTTTATTAAATGCTTTAAATATGGTTGTAATGCAATACGAGAAAGAAAGTATTGATAAAGTGAATGAGCTGCGATTTGCACAAAATGTAGTTTTGGGCATTATTATATTAACTATTTTAATTGAAGCATTTTTAGTTTTTCGTCCTATGGTTGATCGAATTAGTAAATTTGCTTATAAATTACAATACGATGCTAGCTTTGATCATTTAACGGGGTTATTAAACCGACGCTCATTTAATGTGCACGCAACCAAAGCCATAATAGCGAGCCGTAGTCATAAACAAAAACTTGGTGTAGTTATTTTTGATATTGATTTATTTAAACGCATTAATGACACGTATGGTCATGCTGCTGGTGATTTAGCTATTCAGCATGTTTCTAATATCCTTAAAGAAAGTTGCCGTACAGCTGATTGCGTAGCTCGCTTTGGCGGCGAAGAATTTGTAATGTTACTACCCGATATGAATGAAGACGATTGTTTTCATTTAGCAGATAAAATTCGCGAAAAAATTAAAACTAGTCGTTTTCAATTTGAAAACACGACTATAGAGCTCGCTATAAGTGCCGGGGTTGCAATGTTAGATGAAGGGCAGGTTGATATTGAAGAGCCTCTTCGCCTAGCTGATGAGGCTTTATATGACTCTAAAAATAATGGTCGAAACCTAGTAACTCTATATAAAAAATCTAAATAGAGGATTATAAACTAGGCTGAAAAGCATAGACTCCTGCACTAGGAGCCTATGCTTATTACTTATGTTATTAGCTAATTAACTCAGAAGTAAATTTATAAAGGGGAAACTACTTCTCTAAACATTCACTATTTATACTAGATTCGAACAAGTTAACCACTTTAGTATGCTGACTTACGCTATTTCTTTTTAAGGCTATGTATAGGTCTGAGTGAATGTATATACCCTCTGTTCCTGACTTCATACCGGCGATTTCAAACCATGACAGCAGCTGACGTTTCCTGCCTGCAAGCTCAAGCCTTATATCGCGCTTTTTAAATATAACATCTAGATCGGCAAGCATTGCCATTACGCTTAAATCTAAGTGAGTAAAGCAGGGCACAGCGTCAATTATTACGCATTGAGTGTCGTCTTTTTGCCTGGCGTATTGTTCTAGTAATCTGCGTTTAAAGTAGCTGGCATTAAAGTAAGTTAAAGGTGAGTTAAAGCGATAGATAAAGACGCCTTGCACCGATTTTGCTTTATCTGTGGCGTCTAAGCTTCTTACTACACCATTAACATCTACGCCTAATATGTTGTCGGTTGGGCGCATAACAGTGCGAATAAACTGAAATAACCCAAGTAACACAGCAAGTGTGATCCCTGGTATAACGCCAATAAATAACACCGCAAGTAAGGTGGCTGAGGCGAGATAAAATGCCTGTTTATCTTTTCGTTTTAATTGCCAAACGGCTTTTAAATCGAGTAAGTGTACAGAGGCAATAATAAGTACAACACCCAGTGCCGCACTTGGAATAAATTCAAGCGGAGCAGTTAAAAATATAGCTATTACAGCAATAATTGTTGCCGCGATTATTGATACTAACTGCGTTTTTCCGCCTGTGGCATCGTTAACTGCGGTACGCGAGTCGGCGCCACTTACAGCAAAACCTTGCGAAAGTGCTGAGGCTATATTGGCAATGCCTAATGCTCTAAATTCTTTATCGGCGTCTATGTCGTAGCCATTTTTAGCGGCAAAGCTGCGAGCGGTTAGCATCATACTTACAAAGCTAACGATGGCTAAGTTAAGTGCAGGTACAACTAGCTCGCGAATAATACCTAAATCAAAAACAGGGGTATTAAAAACAGGAAGCCCGCCTGTTACGGTACCAATGGTTTTTATATCTAGTTGTTTTAAATCAAAAATCCACACTAACAGTGCACCAAATGCAATGGCGAACATAGACGACGGCCACGTAGGTTTTATGCGTTTCATGGCAAAATAAACAGCAAAGGTAAGTAGCGCCATTAATAATGTTGGAATGTGTGTTTGTGATAGGTATGTGGGTACTCCGCCTAGGCGTTCAAGCAAGTAGCGTTCATCAAAGGTAAAACCAAATACTTTAGAGAACTGACCAACAATAATAGTAATTGCTACACCGTTTAATAAGCCCATTAAAATTGGTTTAGATAAAAAGTCGGCTAATACACCTAGTTTAAATTTACTGGCTATAAAGCACCAAAAGCCGGTCATGGCGGTCATGGTTACAACAAGTTGCCAATGCTTAAAGCTGTCACCCGCCGCAAGTGGCGTAACTACGGCTGCAATAACTGCGCAGGTAGCTGCATCAGGACCTACTATTAATTGTTTTGAAGTACCAAAAAGTGCATATACCAACATAGGGAGTATGCAAGAATATAACCCTACAGCGGCGTTAACTCCGGTTAGCTGCGCATATGCAATTGCAACGGGTAAGGCAACTGCGGCTACCGACAGTGCGGCTCTAACATCATCGGCAAACCATTGTCGCTCATAATGGAGCAATGTATTTAAACCCGGCATAAAATTATATAAACGCGACAGCACTTCCAATTCCCTGTTAATAGTAATAACGCTTTGATAGTAAATTTAATATTAAAATAAGTATAGCTAGAGGAGAGTATTTTTTACGTAATACCCACTGCATTGAATTAGTTATTTACTATAGCGATGGAGAGTTATTTAACTCGGTAGAATAATCATGTTTTTAATAAGGTTTGTATCATCTAAATTTACTTTTCTATAGACGTAAAAAAGCCTGCATAAAAGCAGGCTTTAGCTTTCAGGGAAAATTAAAATTTAGCGCGAATGCCGAAGCTATAACGACGATCCGCTTCAGTGTACTTCCAAGCGCCACCTAGTTCAGATAGGTAGATTGAAGGTTCACCTGTTAAGTTTGTTGCATTACCTACTAGCGTAAAGTTTTCGTTTATGTCCCAACTTGCAGAGAAGTCTAACTGGCCTCTGTCATCACGGTAGTTATTACCGTAAACAGTGCCATCTTCTGAAATACCGCCTGTTGAGTTAATGTTTTCTACGCGTTTTTCGTTTTCAGTATCTAAGAAGCCATCGCGGTAGTTATAAGCTAGGCGGGTAGAGAAACCTTCGTATTCCCAAAATACTTGTAAGTTATACGTATTTTCAGAAATATCTAATAGTGGGTTTCCGTTCGGCTGTTCACTGTCTGCATACGTGTAGTTTGCATTAATACCTAAGCCCGAAAATGCACCAGGTAAGCTTGTAAAGAATTGTTGGTAACCAACTTCAAAACCTTGAACAGAGCCATTTTCACCGTTTACATTTTTAACGGTGTCGATGCCTGTTAAACCAGCATCACGTAAATCAGAAACATGATTAAAACCATCTGCATCTACAGGGAAGTCTGTTGCATCTGAGTAAACTAGGTTATCTTGCGATACGCCCGCTGTATCAAGCTGACATACTTGGTTCCACTGAGTTACGTTTTGACCAGCAGCCGTGCTTGATGCAGCCTGACAGCTACTTTCGTTACTTAAGAAGGATTTAACATCTTTATAAAATACAGCGAAAGATATTACGTTACCTTCATCAAAGTAATGCTCTACAGATAAGTCGTATTGTGTTGCACGGTAAGGTTCTAAATCGATAGAGCCTTGAGTAGCACCCGTAATGTCGTTATTAACGTCAAATGCTGGGCTTAGCTCGCTAAAGTCAGCTCGACGCATAACTTTTGCAGCAGCAAAGCGAAATAATGTTTCGTCTGAGTAGTTATAAGTAACGTTTAAGCTTGGTAAAAAGTCGCTGTAGTCGTTATCGCCTGTTACTTTTTCGCCATTAAGAAATACGCTTGATTCTAGGTCTGTCGTTACATAACGACCACCAATAATTGCAGTAACATTATCAAAGTCTAAGTAAGCCGACACATACACAGCCGCTGTATCTTCAACTACGTTACGGTATGCACTTTCTTGAAACTCTTGGTTATCAGAAAGGCTACCTGTTGATGCTAGGTTAGTGCCTGCTAGTAACTGCTGAAGTTGAGCATAAGTATTTGCTGGATTAGATAAACCGTTATAACTTAAAAATGTTAGTAAGTCGTTTTGTCCTGTGTGACCTAATTGGTCAAAAGAGTTGTCGTGGCTAACTGTTGTAAAGCTATTTGGAAATGCAGCATTGAAGTCATCAACCCATAATGTAGCTAATGAACCATCTGAGTCGTTAAATGCATTTTTGTAAATATCTTTAATTTCTACTTTGTATTGCTCGTATTCGTAATCACGGTTAGTAACACGTACACCTGCTTTAACTTTAGATACCCAGCTTAAGCTGCTGATAGGTTCAAACATTTCAACATCAAAACGAACGGCCGTTTCTTCGTTGTCAGTTCTTCTATCTTCACTTTTAAACGTACGTAGTGCTAAGTTTTGTGGGTCAGTAAATGCATTTGGATCTGAGTGTATGATGCTTGGTAATTTATTACCGTCTTGAGAAAATGCACCATCATATAAATGGTTTACTAAATCAACGCCGCCACTTGCTTCGAATGTTGATTTTTCGATTGGGCGTAAGGTAAACTCAGAATCAGGTCTTACGCTTTCTGATGACGCAACAGCAATTTCACCAGAAATTTTAATGCTATCTGTAAGGTTCCATTCTGCACCAAGTGCATTTGAAAACGAGTCAGTTTCACGAAAGTCACTGTATGTTTTAGGAATACCAAATTCGTTAGTTAGTGTGTAGTTGTTTACGCCGTTAGCGTCTTGTGTGGTGTTTGCATCTGTTGATAATGAACCAGCTACACCTAAAATAGAGTTACCAGTTTGCTCACCCGAGCGCTTAGTTCCGCTTAAATCAAGGTATACCATGCCATTACCTGACTGTGGTGCCCATTGAAGTGACAAGTTTACAGCTGTACGCTCACGTTTTTCTACGTATTGCTCAACACTGTGCTCATCTCTTACGATTGCGTTACCGCTTGGTGTGTTACCTTCTTGACCGTTAATTTCGATGTCTTGAGGTTTAACACGGCTAGACGTTTCATCTTGGCGAATTTCACGATCTTGATACGAAAACATAGCAATGGCACCAAAGGTACCCATTTCGTCAAAGTCCCAGTTGTTACCAAGTGAACCGCTAAAAATCGGTGCTACTTTTTCTGTTTTATCGGCGTATTCGCCATCTAATGACATTGCTGCCGTTAGTTTTTCTAATTCTAATGGACGAACAGTTTTTAAACTAACAGTTCCACCTAATGCGCCTTCAATCATATCGGCAGTAGGTGATTTAACAACTTCTACCGTTTTTAAGAAGCTTGATGGGTAATCTTGTAAGCTAATACCATCACGAGAGTCACCAATAGTAGAGCGACCATTTAACTCAACACGGTTTTGCGGTAAACCACGAATAGAAACGCTATCACCTACGCCAAAATCGGTATTAATAGACACACCAGTAATGCGTTGCAGCGCTTCAGCAATATTGTTATCTGGGAGTTTTCCTATATCTTCAGCAACAATAGCATCAACAATACGACCGTCGGTGCGTTTAAGCATTGCTGCAGCCTTCATACTTCCTAACATGCCTCTAACTTCAATAACTTCAATGTCACTGTCAGATGTTTCAGTCGTGTTTTGCGCTTCTTGCGCAGCTAAAGCTGACGAAGTCATTAATAATAATGCAGCTGCACCCATTAATTTAGAGTTGTTTTTTTGTTGTTTATTTATTAGTGAGGAAGTAATTCGATTGAGTTCCATGTATCTCTCCCAGTTGGGTAATTGTGTGTTGTTAGTGAGTGTTGGTTTACCAATTTAGCTTTGTGTTCTCTGTTTGTTGTCATACAGAAAGTGTGGTTAAAATTAGTTCAATTAAGGTTTGATATCAAGCTTTGTTTACCAATAATGTGAATTTGGTATTACAACTTTGGTCTAATGTGGATTTATAGTTAATAAATTTAACAAGTTATGTTCTTTAATTATTTTGTAATCGTAGTAAAAAAATTGAATTTAATGTTGGTTTATAGGTTTATTATCGTTATTTACTCATTTTAGATTCTAAAAAACAGATAGAATTAATCTTATTTATATGGGAAATATATGGTTTTAATTGGTAAATAATCCATTATTTTAGATAGGAGAGTGCTTTATTACATATGGGTGATACAAAAAAGAGGTGTTTACTTACCAAGCATGTAGCACTGCATTTGTTAGAAAAAATGAGAAAATATAAATTACTTATTTGTTGATTTTTTTTGTTTTTATCTGCATTGGTAAGATGGTTATGGTTTTATTTTTGTTTTTTTATACGGTATTGGTTAACCGTTTTTTGTGAGTGGGTGATGAAAAAATAATAAGGTAATAAAGTACGTATTAAATTTTCATTTTAGAGATTTAAACGCGGCGTCATATCATTAACTTGAAAATAAGTAATTAAATATAAAACTTTAGCTTTTAATTAAGTTATACCTTTTTCATTGAATTAGTGATCTATTACTACGACAGTAGGGGGGTAACTGCAAGGTGAAATCATAGATGTGTTGTTTCATATGGGCTATTTTAACGTTGTCAGGGAGGTCATCTGCTTACTAGAAAAATAGCGTTTTTAGAAAAGTTAGTGTTATTTGTGCCTTTTAATTTTAAAAAAACCTCCTACATTTTTAATGTGGAGGTTCTATTTAAATTTTATTGGTTATTTACCCGTGTAAAGTTTTACAGAATCCCACTTAACATGGAACTCACCTTCGCCACCTGTAAGCTGATAGGCACCTATTTTTTTATATTGTTTTTCCTCGCCACCAACCTCTATAGAACTAGACCAAATTTTAACATCATCAAGATAAAGGTTCGCATCTTCATAAGAATTACCGTTAGAAAGACCATTGGTTTTAATGATTAGTTTGTAACGAGTATCAAGTGATATTTTAACTTGAGGATGATCACTCCAACCATTATTTGAATAGTTGCTATCTCCTTGAACACCAAATATATACGAGCCATTTTCTTTTCTTGCTTGGTAAATACTGAAAACACCGGTATCACTTGTAGAATGATCGTGGGTTTGTGCTACGCCCATTTTATTAAAATCAGAATAGTTACCATCTATTGTAAAATAACCAGTGAGCCTGTTATATCCTGTTCTACGTTGATATTTAAATTCATCTCTTTGTTTTCCATCAATGCAATTAGAATCATCAGTTAAACCAAACTTGAATGTCTTGCTTGTTGACGTTGATGTACTTGGTTTTAGAGCACAACCACTTGCATCCGTTTCAGGAAGATTATCTTCGTTTTCTAATGTCCAACTAATATCGTTAAAGCTACCTGCTGTAGCCGTTGCGCTTAGAGCAAGTAAAGAACTGACAATAATTGATTTACAAGAAATTATTTTCATATTATACCTTGATAGTTTAGTTTCTAATTCAGGTTCAAATCTAGCAAAGTATTAATATAGTGTAAATTAAAGCAGTCTTTTAGGGTTGTTTATTTTTGTTGTTGTAGTTATTAAGGGTTGTTTTTGGTGGGCTGGCTGTTCTATATCTCAATATATATTATTGGGTATTTGAGTTAAGGCAATAAAAAACCTCGTATTGGTGGTACGAGGTCTTTAAAATTTTAAGTGTATTTTTCAAAAGAAAGCCATTTTAGTAAGCACAGATACACTTAATTTTTATGAAAATTCACTTATTTTTTTAGTTCACCGGTTGACGATTCAATATGCGCTCGAATAAACCACTGAAATTGCTCTAAGTCAGCTAATTGGCTGGTGATCATGTCTTCTGAAACAGGGTCTAACTCTGAAAGAGTGTCGATAGCTTTACGGTGATCTGCATTAATGCCGTTATACACTTTATCGAGTGCGCCTAAGTGCTCTGTTACTAAGCCTCTACCTATTGAGTATTCTCCCCATGTGCGGCGATCTACTATTGATTTTGGTGTACCAACAGGTATCCCGCCAAGTGTAGCGATTCGTTCTGCAATGGTGTCTGTCATTTCACGTACGATTTCAACCTGCGGGTCTATCATTTCATGTACACCAATGAAGTTAGGACCAACCACGTTCCAGTGAATATGTTTTAAAGTAAGCTGTAAATCGAGTAGTGCAACCATACGGTTCTCGAGTGTAGCTATTGTTTTTTGAGCTGATTCGTCACTCATACCTGGCGCGGTAAATTTAGCTGTTTTACTTGATTCGTTAGTGTTACTCATAATTTCTCCTGCTTAAGTAATGTGTTGCTCATGTATGCGTATATTGCATTATGAGCTTGACTTAAACTTAATGAAGCAACAGTTATGCCGAAAGTGAGATTTATTTAAAGTTGTTTTAAAACAATGTATTATGTTTGATCTTGGTTTTTTGCAGGTAGGATTAACTTTTATTTTTGAAAAGCCTGCATGCATTTGTAAAATATGCAGACTTTATTTTAATTACAGCTTAGGTGTATTTAAACTTTGGCTATATATTCATGCGCTTTTAAGAGTTCGAGCGAGACTATTTCTAACGATTTTTTATTTGTTGCTTCAAGTACCACCGGTGGCGCGGCGTTAGCAGTAGTAGCATGTAGCCATCTTACTGCACACAAGCACCATTTATCACCGGCTTTTAAACCTTCAAAATCGTAAAGAGGGTTAGGGCTTATTAAATCATTCCCCTGTGATTTTGAAAATTGTAAAAATTCGTCAGTCATAATTGCACATACACTATGATTACCAAGATCTGACTCTGGCACATAACAAAATCCTTCACGTGTATATCCACCATTTCCGCAACATAATTTTAAACGTGTATCGAGTACATTGAATTGATTTGCCATGAAAAACCTTAATTTTTTTGTATTTAATGAAGTTAATAAGTACAAGCCCGCGACGATATTGCGAGCTTAGTGTTACTCATTATTTAATACGCAGTGCCATGCAATCGCTATGACCGTTTATGATCATACTTTTATCAACGCGTACGCCACCACCAGAGTATTTACCAGCAGCCGTAAAGCTACATATTTGTACAAAGTAGTCATCTACTTTAGGCAGTGCAAATAGTTGTTGGTATATCTGGTCTTGCTCGGCAAAGTGCCCAGCTGTTTTTTCTATAACTTGCTGATGTTCATCAACAAGTTGAATATTAGCACCACAACGTCCTACTATTGGTTTAACTACATAACCGGTTTGTAATAACTCGTCGTTAAGTTCAAACGCGGTATTAAGTAAATACTTATGATTAGGGAACAAGCTCCAAAGTATTGGTAAAATGGCCTTATTACTTGGGATTAATGTCCACAGTGGTTCAAATACCATCACGTTTTTACGCAGCAGTACATCTACTAGGCGCGGTGTTTCACCAGCTTGAAATTGTGGTTCAAAGTTATCAGTTAGTAATTGATCAGCTTCGCATTCCTCACGAATTTGATCAAGCGCAGTTTCCCAAGACCAGGTTTTCCACACATAGCTCAGCTGTGAGCCGTCTTCATCTACTATGTTGCCAGATTCATTCCAGCTAAGTGAACTTAAACCTATAACTAATTTACATTCAAAGCCTGCGGCTTCAATAGCTTCTTTCATAAATAATGCGTGGTAATGTTCTTCTGGTTCATCGTCTTGTAAAATATGAACAAGGCCTTTTACTTCACTTTTACGCCATGCTTTTACGAGGTCTTTAAATAAATTTTGACCTGCATCTACACCTGTTTTAACACCAAAGTGTTTTGCCCATTTACCTTGAACCTTGCCGCTTTCCATATAGCACGACGCTGAATCGCAATTGTATTCGTAAACTTTTAAACCTGCTGTTGTTAAGGCAAAGTCAAACCGGCTGGTAATTAATTGGTTTAAGCGGTTATCCCACGATTGACGAATTTTATTAAGCACAACATCGGGTAAATTAAACTTTTTTAATAACTCAGGGTGCTGCAATACGTAATCGGTAGCGTGCATAAATAAGCCATGTAGCTCATTTGTAGCATGCTCAATAGTTTGCTGCGCCGTTTGAGATATTGCAAAGTAATTATGCTGATCCTCATCTACGGATGTAAGTTTATGACCTTGCATCATTTCTACGTAAGCAGCTTCATCGTCATTGGCAATATTTAACCATGACTTTTTTGCTTGCCCTGTATCTGCTGCTTTATGTGCTTCTATAGTAAATAAGTCAGTGTTTAGCTCAGACGTTGGCTCAGCATATTCGGTTTTATCTGTTTGTGTCATCCAGCCTAAAATAGTGGCGTCGCTGTAAGAGCACTCAATCCAATAGTCGCCATCTTTAGTTACTTTTGCTTTTAGCTCACGACACCAGCTTTGATCTTTTGGCCATATTTGATGTCCTACATTTTGCTCAGCAAGCCGTATTTTATCCTCATGTACTTCAACAACGACAGCAACATGACCTGTTTCTTCAAACTCGCCGCCTTCCTCCCAAATAAGTAAGCTACCTACTTGAGGGTGATGTTTAGCACCATTTCTAAAAGCGTTTAGCGGTAGTCTGCTTTGGCTATTTACATCGCGCACTGAACGCAGCTCAAAAATATCGTAAGCCATGGCTATATCATCAAAAATATAACCATGATTGAGGTACATCCACCGACGAGCAAATTCAACGCATTGCCATTTATAGCCCATGTAAATGCCGTCAAGGTAGCTACGGTAGGCACTTCGGTTAGGATAAATGCTTTCATCAGCCGTATCATAATCAGATGAATACACAGCAACATTACCAGGTGCATAACCTAATAAGGTACCAAAAACGCTAGCAGGAGCAGAAGATTTCATAAACAAAAATGTTCAAAATAAAGGTGTGATAATTTGCTGACTATATGAGCGAAACACTGCGATAGCAAGATATAAAATATGTTTTATGTAGAGAAAAACACATTACGTAGAACTATTAAATTTGGAGTTAAGTTTAATTTATAGAGAATATATATGGCTATGTTTTATATGTTATTTATTACTATATTAGCTCAATGTTAAAACACATAAATGGCTCAGTAATTTAAAAATACCGATATATAGTATTAATTGAGAATTATTTACATCTAAGTTGGTAATAAATTCAATTTTTATTTTTATAAACATAAAAAATCGCTATTGAACATTTTGTTTTTAGCATTCCAAGTTGCTGATTTTTTAGGTTTAATTTTAAATTATTTATAAATAAACTATTTTTGGTTTGTTATTTGCTTTTATTAGTTTAGCAACACAACGTTTAAACTAAGAAAAGGAATTAAGATATGAGTAATGTTATTACAGGTTTATTTGGCAATACGTCTAAAGCTACATTAGCAATCTATAGATTAGAAGCGTTAGGTATAAAAGATTCAGAAATTAGTATCGTTGCAAACGATTCTTATACAAAAGATGACTTTGCTGTAGATGAAGGTACTAAAGCTGCCGAAGGTGGTATTTTAGGTGCGGCTTCTGGTGGTGTGCTTGCTGCAATTATTGGCGGCTTTACAGCGGTAGGTGCTGTAGCTACCGGTGGTGCAGGGCTTTTAGTTGCAGGTCCACTTGTTGCTGCGCTCGCTGCAGGCGGTGCCGGTGCAGCCGCTGGTGGAGCTGTAGGGGCAATTATTGGTGCCTTTATTCCAGAGCACGAAATTAAGTACTACGAAGATGCTATTAAGGAAGGCTCAATACTCCTAGGTGTTAAATACACTAGTGACAACAAGGACGATATAAAAGAGGCGCTTGAAAATGCAGGTGCCGAAAACGTATCTACAGCTTAATATTTGTATGATTTAAATTAATGGGGAAGCTAGTTTTAGCTTCCCCATTTTTTGTGCAAATCTAAATTGTTTATCAAGAACTAAATAGTTTTACTTAGTTTAAGCTTTATTACTATTTATCTTCTTTGTGTAAAAAGTTATCTCTAATCGAGCCTACCCAATTTGTAAACTTATGGATTACGATATTCCCTTTTCCGAGAAGTGCATTTAGCTCTTCTTCAAAATGTGTTTGCTTTTTGCTATCGGCTTCAGGGAGTGGCGGCAAAATATGAGCAAAATAGGTTTTATCGAGCAAGCGATGTAGTAATCGTTCGCCAGTAAATGGCTTACCACTATTAAGCGCACGTGCACCTTTAATTAAATTACGAATATCGTATTGAGTGGGGCTTATATCGGGTACTTGCTTTGGAATATTTAGTAATTTATATACACCAATTCGTGCTGTTCTTATTGATGTTTCCATCGTGAAAATAACATCATTACGGGTTTCAACAAATTGACCTACCATACCTAAATTAGTACAGCCTTGTGGCACTGGACGAGGTCTGTCGTCAGCAGCTCGCGGCATAAATTGTGCTGTAATATACGGCATAAGAGCAGTACGTACTTTGGTGTTAGCAACTATGTCGTCAAGTTGCTCTTCAATATTAAGGTGGTAACAAAGTTCAGTTAGTATTTCCTTGCCTGTACATTCAGCCATTGTTTTTTCTATTTTATTTCCTTTTTTATCCATTAATAAACCGTAAACCCACAGTACTAATATATCGTCGGGTTGCTCTGGGTAGTGAGGCTGCCTGTTACACGTAACACTTAGTAACCAATTAGAATCGGTTATGGTAATAATGCCACCTGTAACTGAGCGACCAGAATATGGGTCGTTAACCGATAACGTTTTTAGTTTATCAACAAGGGGTGATGGTTTACATGTAAGCGTTGCTGACTCCCAGATAGATTTATCTACATCCCCATAAAACTTTTCAGGATTGCCAAAAACAGGTGATTTTTCAGCGAGGTTTTTCCATAAGTTCCAACCGCTATTTTTACCTGGATCATTTTTTTCGCAAGTAAGAACGGGCACTGTATCCATGTCACCGTATGCGGTTTGTTCTGTCATTGAACCATTGAGAGCGAATACTAAGTCTTTTGGCTCTATTGCAATATATTGCTTTTGCCCTTTCGTAATAGCTTGAAGACCCGCGACTGTTTTTTTATCATCGGTGAAGTTCATATCAAGATCGTGTACGCAGGTATCAAACTGAAATTTAACCCCTTTTTTTCGTAAATAATCCGATAGCGGCTTTATAAATGTGTCGTATTGATTGTATTTAGGAAAAACTAAAAGAGACATGTCTCCAAAGCCATCTATAGAATCGAGAAAACGATGCAAATATAGCTTTGTTTCCAGCAGGCTATGGCAATTTTTAAAGGCAAACATAGTACGAAATAAAAACCAAAAGTTACTTTTTAAAAAGCCAGCGCTAAAATATTCTTCAATGGTTATATCATCTAGTGTTTCTTTGCGTTTTAGCATTAATTTAATTAATTCCCATTGCTGGGATTTATTTAATCCAAAGTCGGTAGCATCTAAAATTTCACCACAACTTTTTATCAAGCGTGCTTTTGAGTAATTAGGGTCGTTGTCGTTGATTAATCTATATTCATCAAGTACCGAGTAGCCTTCAGGAAGCTCAGCAGCGGGTATATCTTGAAATAGGTCCCAAAGAATATCGTAGTTCCAATTCATTTCACGACCACCACGAATAATATACCCATCCTCAGGATTACCTTGCCCATCCATTGAGCCACCTTCAATACTCATTTCTTCTAAAATAGTGATGTTTTCAGCAGGCATATGAGCATCACGAATTAAATAAAACGCCGCAGCAAGACCACCTATACCGCCACCGACTATCCACGCACTACGATTTTCTATTCCGGGTGTTGGTAAGGTTTTATGGCGGGCATAAGGCGAAATAAAATCATAAGGGGGCAGTGTGCCTTTAGGCGTGTTATGCCAAAAGTCTTTAGTTGCATCGGGTTCGTGTTCAAAACCCTCTGGTGCGGTTGCAGAAATATCAAACTTAGAAATCGTTTTTTTAGACATTATGCGTCCCCTTATGGGTAAAATATTAGCAGTATTTGCTAATCCCATAATTGCATGTTCAGACGAGGCTTACTTTGTATTAGATCAAACTTTGGGATTTGAAGTGGAAAAATTAAAAACAAAAAAGCCATACAGTTTGTATGGCTCTTTGTTAATTAATTTACTATCTAAATATATTTATAATAAACCTATGGGCGGAACGAGTTACCACAAAAGCCACTACCTGTGCCTGCCGATGGAAGCTCGCCACTAAGTTGTTGGGTCATGTTAGTTACGCGATAATCCATAAATTCGGTTAGACCATAAAAATTATTAACCGATGATGTAAGATTTTGCTCAAACTGTGAGTAGCTGTAAAAAGCTAATTCAAAGCAGGTGGTATTTATGTTTTTTACTTAACACCTTGAGTGTTTTATGACGTAATTGAAAGGGCTCTGTTTTTACATTGGTAGAGGGTTTTTAATGAATATTTGGCATATATGATTATTATTTTTACTTAAGCTAAATAATACATCACGTTATCACCCTATATTATCGAATAAGCCAAATATAGCGTTGTGAATTTAATAACTAGAGTCATGTAATAAGGACCCGACTGATATAATCAATCGGGTCCTTACTCGCAATAATTTAAAAACTAAAGCTTGTACCTACGTGAAAGAGTAATCATCGCAATTAAAAGCAAATAAAACATACTACCAGATGACTTTTCATCATCAGTGCTGCCATCAACATTTTCATTATCAGTGTTGTCATCAACATTTTCATCAACTTCATCAGCGCTTAGAACAATACTAACTGTTTTAATTTCGGACTCAGAAAGTTTATCGCTTACTGAATATTTAAAGCTCGTAGCTTGGTTGCTTTCGCCCTCAGGAGTATAAACAAATAAACCAGTTTCAGATTCTATTGAAACGCTACCATACGCAGGCTGAGAAATGAGTTTAAACGTAATAGGGTCGCCATCTTCATCTGTACCACTCAATTGAGCATTTATAGGATCGCTTCCTACTACATTATAGTTAGCATTCTTAGCAACTGGTTTTGTGTTTGTAAACATGATGGTAACTATGCTTTGTTCGCTATTTGTTATTGAATCACTCGCGGTATAGGTTGCTGTTAAAGGCTCTAGAGATTGTGCGTTAGGTATATATCTAACATTGCCATTATTTTGGTCTATTAACTCAATAGTCCCACTTGCAGGTAGAGTGTTAAAGTTATAGGTGAGTAAGTCTTGATCGTCATCATTACCTTGTAAGCTAAACTCAATAGGCGTGTTCCAATGTGTACTAACAGTAAAGTCATTGGTGGTTGGTTTAGTATTTTTAATTTCAATATCAATATTGGCTACTTCAGACTCTAATCCGTCTAGCACAGTATAAAAATAGAGATTTTCGACTCCAACCTCTCCTTTTGGTGTATATGTAAATATACCTACCTTATTGTCAATATATTCAATTGTCCCAAGTTTCGGAGTATCAATAATAATATTATCTATATTGTTTAACTGTAAATCTATTTCAATTGGTGAAAGTGCATGAGTTGAAAATGAAGCGTCATTAGGCTTTTCTGATTTTTGGTCTACTTTTTTTGCATATATTACAGCTGAACTGCCTATTGCTGATATATAAGTTGTATCACCAATCGTAGTTGTTTTTAGTTTGTCTGAAAAAATATTATTATTTAAAATAGTGGTGTTTTCACCACTATTTAAATTTAATTCTCGTAAATCTTTACCACACGAATATATTACACGCCAATTTTTTTCAGATTTAGCAACGCCACCTATATAGTAAATCGCAGTACCGCGGGGGTCTGTATCCGTATCACTGTCACATAGATTAGCTGCAATTTTTTCCACTTCACCGTTTGTTTGTAGGTAGGATGCTGTTGAATTACTGTGATTTACTGATACAAGTCTTTCTTCATTCCCAACTTTAACTTTTGTAGCGTAGGAATAATTACTATAGCTCCAATGATGCCCAGAGTCGTATGCATAATTAGTGAATGTGTTATCTACAAAGTCATAAATAATAAGAGAGCTATCATGATATTTTTCGCTAAGAACTAACTTTGGTATATCGCTATTATTTAAATAAATAGATTCCATATCATAAGCTGAAAGAGTCCAGTGAGCAATCGTTGCACTTTTTATAACATCGCCAGTTTGTCCATTTAGAACATATAATATATGGTTGTTGTCGGCTATATTTACAATTAAAAGTATTTCTAAAACCCCATCATTATTAATATCTAAAGTTTTAAGTTGCGTTATCTCTTTTCCTTCTAGTTCGACTTGATACATGAGCTCTGCGTTTTCAGGTGAAAGAACTTGTAACGCTAAATTATCTATATCTTTCGTACCTATTATTATTTGCTTTTTGCCTGTATTAAATAAATCACCAGTTGTTACTTTTTGTGCTAATAAATTTGGGGAGTTAGGATTGGAAACGGATAATATATTTTCTACTTCTGTATAAAAAGGGCGCTTAGTCTCTAAATCAATAACTTTTAAGGTAGAGTAGCTATCTTCTGAATAGATTAGTTCAGGCTTTTCATCGCTATTTATATCAACTACCTCATAGATACCAGAAGAATAAACTAAGGTTTCTTTATTCCATAAGGTTTCTTTTGATGGGATATCTATTATCTTATACTTAGTGCTACTGTTCTCAGCTCTATAAGCACCATCCAAAAATGGTCTACTACCACATGCTAAGTTTAAGTTACCGTCTCCATTAACATCATCAATTAGAAAACTTGCGCTACATTGAAAATCAATTACCTCGTATTCCCAAAAGACTTCAAGGTTTAAAAGTGATAAGCCAAATACTATTTGTCTATCAGGATCAAAATAAAACATACTGTCATTAATACCATCGCCATTATAATCTACGATGGTTTTGTGTAAGTAGCTACCTTCTAAGTTTTCTGTTGTTAAATCGATGGTGTTTGTTCTGGGGTTATAGATGGATATGGAGTTTTTGTTTAGTAAGATTACCTCATCATAACCATCATTATTCGTATCTGTAATTAATAGGTCAAGAGATGCTGGAATGTTAGTTTTTGTAATTAAATCCATACCTGTATTTTGTAATTGCGATATTTGACCGTTAATAAATAAAATTTGTTGTTCATTTTTTTCGGTAAATGATCCTACTTTTTTTATATACTTTAGGTTTTCAACTTCGGTTTCAGGAAAGGGGTAAGTATTTATAATTTCTAGAGTCAATGGATCTAATATATTTACAGTATTATATTGTCTATTGACCACACCATATTTAATAAGCTCATTTACACCATCATTATTGAAATCTAAAACACGAGGTAATGTATAGTCTAATATGTTTATTTCAACTGTGTTTTTAATTTTTCTTGTGGCTAAGTCAACAATGTACATTGCTGTATTATAGTTTGATGTAGGAACTTCTTTTTCTGCTTCAATGTAAAGGTAATGTGAATCAGAGTTTACATCATAAAAATAAAAACTACTTCTAAATAAACCACCGTGATAATACTCAGCGTTGCGATAAGTTTTGCTTAATGGATTCCTTTCATAATATTGCCTATTACTAACAACTATCTTATCAGTTACTTTAAATTCATTATTTTCAATTGAATTAATAAAATCAATAGTACTATTTTGTACAGTAACGATTTCTTTTATACCATCACCGTTAAAATCACCGGTATAAGCGCCTTCAAGGCCAGTAGCTACAGATAAAGTATGGTCAAAAAATTTTGCAATGTACGTGTCATTACTACTTTTAGCAGGTTCTGACGCCAAAGCATAATTACTGGCTATCGCAGTAGTCATACAAGTTAATAATAAAGTGGTTTTTAATAATTTATATTTCATGAAAATCCTTTTAAATTTATGAAAGTTAATTTGAAGCTTTTTAATAAAGGAAAATAATAGATGACAATATTATAACCACAGTTAAATTCCTCATTTATTTCAATGGGTAATCAACTGAATTTATTGTTTGATATTTGAATATTTCATTTGCGGGTAAATGGATACCGGAGGACTAATATTTTGAAATAGATAATCATTATTAATCCTTTAATGAGTATTCGATCACCATTGCTGAATATTAACACCAAATGAATTTAAATAGAAGTGTACCTAAAATAGTTTTTAACAGTGAGTCGCTTTTAGTAATACCTCTTATGATCAGATGACTTATTTAAATTTTTATTGCTAAACGAACTTGAAGTTTTGAAATGGAAAAAAGCCATACAGTGTGTATGGCTCTTTGTTAACTACTTCATTGTTTAAATATATTTATAATAAACCTATGGGCGGAACGAGTTACCACAAAAGCCACTACCTGTGCCTGCCGATGGAAGCTCGCCATTAAGTTGTTGGGTCATGTTAGTTACGCGATAATCCATAAACTCGGTTAGACCATAAAAATTATTAACCGATGATGTAAGATTTTGCTCAAACTGTGAGTAGCTGTAAAAAGCACTTGGATCATTAGCAACATGCTCGCTAATTAAATCTTTTAAATCAGCAACACGTTGGCTAAATTGAGCGCTTGAAAGCGAGCCATTAATTAACGTTTGTAAGTACGCATGATACGTTGTTAAGTTACTTTCACTCGCTAATGCGCTTGCTACAAGTGGGCGCTCTGCAAGTGCACCACTGGTTGGTTCGTCTATATAAAGTTCTCGTATATCAACGCCATTACAGTCCATCGTAAATGTGCCGAATGATTCGTTAAAATCCCATGGTAACAAGCTAAACACGCCATCTCTGTCGTATATATAATAGTTGTGCGCTAACGTACCGTGATAGCTATCTAGGTTTGATAGGGCAACACTCACTGATAAATATTTTAGTAAACCGTCTACATCAGTTGCATCGGTTTCGCCGTTATTAATTTGCTCAATAAAGTTTAAAATTGCGCCGTTGTCGGTAGTGTCTTCATTGGTTTTTAAATTAATGTCAGCGTAGCTTGTAATATCGTTATCTATCCATACTAAGTCACTGCCTGTTCCGTCTGGCTTATATAAGTCGCCATTAGCGTTTTCAAAGTTGTTTTCTAAAAACGTCCCATCAATTGCTTCAACCATAAGGTAAAAACCAAAAAGCTCGCCATTTACATAAAAATTAACGTAAGAATGCTGTGGTGTGGCAATGCCCATTTCGGTTAATAGATCGTAGGCAATAGTTTCACGCATATAAGAAGGGTCGTTGTACGAGTTATGTAAGGTGAACTTTTTCAAACCAAATAGTTTTTGCCCACTAACATACTCGTTTACATCTACTTTAAAGCTGTAGCGATCGCTCGATGAGTTAGCAACACTGGTTAGGCTAGAATTGCCTTTTGTTCTTATTGCTATGCTGTCGAGCGTTACGCCGTTAAACGTAATACTGGCTTCGTGGTACTCTTCATCTAATGGATTATCTAGTATGTCATTCCAATTTTCATCGGTAATGGTTATAAATAAACTATTAACTAAAGTAGGGTTAAATGCTTTTGCTTGACTGTTTTCACTACCTTGAGTAGGCGTTAAAAATGCTTTGTCCCAACTGTTTTCTATTGTAGTAACATCACTTAATCCGTAGCTAAAGCCTGCAATAACATCACTTTCTTTCCAGCTAATGTAGTCAACAGTTTCGTCATTAAGAATTAAGCTTAACTCATCTTCTTTACCTAATTTAAAGTTAACAGTGTAGCCACTACTTTCTTCATCTGTTGCATAAATAACTAAGTATTCGCCAGGTGCTAATGTTACATCAGGTAAGCTTTGTGGCTCTATGTCGTCGCTTTCATCAATAATGCTGTAGTTTGTTAGGGCAACATTATCGGTGCTGCTGTTGTATAGCTCAAACCAGTCTGCTGAGCCGTTTATGTCACTGGCAACAACTTCACTTATAACTAAAGGACCATGTTGACCTAGTGTATTTGCGGTTAAAGGTGTTGGTGTTAATATTTTTGTAGCGTCGCTGCCATCAGGAAAGCGACCATAGCTAAACTCAATGAGTGCTTGGCCTTTATCCCACGCTAGTTGATCAACTAAATCGTCGCCGTTATAGAGGCTAACTTCATCACTAGAACCAAGCTTAAACGCAACCGTTTCTAAATCATCTGTTTCGCTTGTGGTTGCGTACACGCGATAAAACTCACCAGCCGATAATGTAATATTAGGTAAAGCCATGCGTTCACCGTCTTCATCGGCAACGGTGTAGTCGCTTAAGTTAACCGCAGACGTGCCAGTAACAAAAAACTCAATCCAGTCGTATCCATTATCGCTATCGCTGGCAACAATTTCATTTATTCTGATAGGTGCATCGTTATTAGTTATTTTATCTAAAGTGACAGATGAGTCGTCACTAAGCTCTTCATTAGCAGCGTTAGGTGTTGGGTTTAGAGTTTGCGCAGTACCTGTGCCATCGGTAAATAAACCGTAACTTGCGCCTTGCGGTGCATCGCCTTCCTCCCAATCTAATTGGTCTATTTGTGCTGCGTCTTTAAACAGAGTTACAGCATCATCGCTGCCTAGTTTAAAGGTAACGTAATAACCATCATCAGGAGGAGTATCTGCTTCATCTATGGCTTGAATAACAATAAATTCGCCAGCAGCTAAAGCAATGTCAGGTAGGTATTGCGCTTCATGCTCGGTATTGTCGTCAACAATACTATAACTAGAGAGCGTGGCTATATCTTGTAATGCATAAAGCTCAATCCAGTCATTACCGTCATCAGCGGCAGAAGCAACAATTTCATTAATAACGAGTGATACAGTAGAGGTGCTATCAGTGTTATCAGTGTTATCAGTACTTTCTGATGTATCGGTATCAGTTGTATCAGTTGTATCGGTGCTTTCGCCTGAGTCACCGCAGCCAACAAGTACGCTGGTGGCAAGTAATAAGCATATATAAATAGGGTTATATTTCATGTTTTAGCCTTTTATGCAATTTAAGGCATTAAATTAACATTCAATTGTGTAAGAAAAGTGCAAGTAAAGTGTAATGAAAGTGCAATATTAAAAAGATCATATTAAATTTTCACATGATTAATATATAAATAATTATTTAATAAATAAAGTAAGAACTTTTTTTGTTGTTTATTTACAATTAGATAACTTATTTTTGTTATTGGTAGGAAAATTTTTAGTTTAACTTTCATTATTTCTTAAATGCTTTTTCGCATATGTAAAACTACTTATTTATTCGTACATTAGTTAATTTTTTGTTAAGATGCTGCGCTTAATACGGAATAGAACAATTTAATAGCTTTATAGAACAGCTGTAATAACAGGAAAAATAATGGAAAACATAATAAATAACATTGATATAAATCAGTATCTACCTGCTGCAATTACATGGGCGACTAACATTTTGCTCGCTATTGTAATCTTGCTTATAGGCATGTGGTTGGCGAGTAAAGTAAGAAACATCATTATTGGTTTATGTCATAAGTACACGCATTTTGACGACACGCTATTTCGTTTTTTAGGTAGCATGGCACGATACATAATATTAGCGTTTGTTATTATTGCAGTATTGAATCGCTTTGGTGTACAAACAGCCTCTATTATTGCTTTATTAGGTGCTGCTGGTCTTGCTATAGGCTTGGCATTACAAGGTGCAATGTCGAACCTTGCGGCTGGCGTTATGTTGCTTATATTTAGGCCTTATAAAGTGAGTGATTTTATTGAAGCAGCAGGGCGCTTTGGTAAAGTGATGGAAGTTGATATGTTTACTACTATTTTACAAACATTCGATAATCAACAAGTTATCATTCCAAATAGCCAAATTTGGGGAGCGCAAATTATTAACCATTCACATCATCCAATTCGTGGAGTTGATATGCATTTTGGTGTTGCTTACGATGAAAATACAGATGCAGTTCGTAAAGTTATTGATGCTGTACTTGCAGCGCACCCACACATACTAAAAGATCCAGCGCCTTTTGTTGAAGTAGAAACACTTAACAACAGCTCAGTAGACTTTTTAGTAAGACCTTTTTGTAAGGGCGAGCATTACTTCGATGTTCTTTACACAGTGCCAGAGTTAATTAAAAAAGCACTTGATGAAAACAACATCGAAATACCTTTCCCACATCGTAAAGTTATTTTAGTTAACGAAAGCAAAGATTAACTAAATTTAAAACGATTTAAACCTAAGGGCACTTTTAAAGTGCCTTTTTTTGATCTTGAAAAACTTACAGAGCTCTGTAAGTTTTTCTATTTTTAATACCACTTAAAGCATCACTTTTACTCTGTATCCCGCGCTTTTATTACTCTTATTGTTTGGTCTTTATTTTGCATTTAGCTCAGTTACTTTTGCTGTTAAGCAAACTTTAAAAAACTAACCCAATCACTTAAATTGTAATGAAGGATTAGACATGGCTGAATCATTTAAATACGCAGGTAAAAAAGGAAATGGCGGCGAGCTGCGCCAAAGTGCATCAGATGGCTACCCAACAATGACCACAGCGCAAGGTTGCCCTGTGAGCGACGATCAAAACTCGTTAAAAGTAGGCGAACGCGGTCCTGGCTTAATGGAAGATCAGGTGCTGCGCGAAAAGCTTTTTCACTTTGACCATGAACGTATTCCTGAGCGAGTAGTGCATGCTCGTGGTTACGGTGCGCATGGTTACTTTGAAACTTACGATTCGTTAGAAGAATTGACCTGTGCCGATATTTTTAAACGCAAAGGTGAAAAAACACCCGTATTTGCGCGATTTTCTACTGTTGCCGGTAACAAGGGCTCTCCTGATTTAGCACGTGATGTACGTGGTTTTGCCGTTAAATTTTATACTCAAGAAGGTAATTGGGATTTAGTTGGTAACAATATACCGGTATTTTTTATTCAAGATGCGATGAAGTTTCCAGACTTAGTTCATTCAGCTAAAGCAGAACCCGATCGAGGTTTTCCGCAAGCGCAAACCGCACACGATAACTTTTGGGATTTTGTGAGCTTATCCCCTGAGTCAATGCATATGGTTATGTGGGCGATGTCTGATAGGGCTATTCCACGTTCGTTGCGATTTATGGAAGGTTTTGGTGTTCATACATTTAAGTTTATTAATGGCGAAGGTGATGAAAAATACGTTAAGTTTCATTGGAAACCTAAAGGCGGTATGCAATCAGTTGTGTGGAACGAGGCGCTTAAATTAAATGGCGCAGACCCTGATTTTCATCGCAGAGACATGTGGGAGTCTATTGGTAATGGCGACTACCCAGAGTGGGAGTTAGGGGTACAAGTATTTGATCAGCAATTTGCTGATGAGTTTGAATTTGATGTATTCGATGCCACTAAACTTATACCAGAGGAACAAGTACCCGTTAAAATAGTAGGGCGAATGGTGCTTAATCGCGTAGTCGACAACTTTTTTGCAGAAACAGAGCAAGTTGCATTTTGTACACAAAACATTGTACCAGGACTCGATTTCACCCCAGATCCATTACTACAAGGGCGTAATTTTTCATACCTTGATACTCAAACAAAACGCCTTGGTGGACCTAACTTTACGCAAATTCCGGTAAATGCGCCTAAGTGCCCAATGAGGCATTTTCAGCAAGATGGGCATATGGCGATGCAAAACCCTAAAGGACGTGTTAACTACGAGCCTAACTCATGGAGTGCAAGCGAAAATAATCCTCGCGAATGTCCAGCGCACGGATTTAAAAGCTCATCAGAGCAAATGAGTGGGGATAAGCTACGTTATCGTTCAGACACATTTAGTGATCATTACAGTCAAGCTCGTCAGTTTTACTTAAGCCAAACAGAGGTAGAGCAAGCGCATATACAATCTGCGTACGTGTTTGAGCTTTCTAAAGTCGAGCATGTACCAATACGAGAGCGTTTGGTATCGCATTTATTAAATATTGACGAAACCCTCGCAAACAAAGTTGCCAAAGGACTTGGCTTGCAAGAAATGCCAGACCCAGCTGAAGCTGCTATGCCAACACGTAAAGACTTGCCTGTATCAGATGCGTTAAGTATTTTAAAAAATGCGCCAAATACATTTAAAGGTCGCAAGTTAGGTATTTTAGTGAGTGATGGATTTGATGCAGACATTTTTGAATCGGTTGTAAATTCTATTAAAAGCGAAGGTGCTAACTTTGAAATTATTGCCCCACAAGTCGGCGGTGCTAAATGTAGTAAGGGTAAGCACTTTGAAGCCGATCGGGTTATTAATGGTGGTCCATCGGTTTTATACGATGCAGTACTTGTACTCACCACTGAAGAGGGAGCCGAAAAACTAGCTGCTATTGCAGAAGCTAAAGACTTTGTAAGTGATGCGTATGCACATATGAAATACATAGGTTTTGCAAGTGAGGCTAAGCCATTATTTAAAGCCGCAGGGCTTGATAGCAAGGTTGATGATGGCTGGATTGATTTAGCTACCGTATCAGGTGAGGCATTTGTTAAAACGTTACGTAATTTACGTTTTTGGCAGCGCTAAGTATTTATGAGAACTATTTATTCTAAATATATTTTGAAGTAAGTTAATTTTCTCTTAAACTTAAAAGCCGCTGTATTGCTACAGCGGCTTTTAGTTTAGTGCTAATAAGCTTTAAATTTGTTGATCTATTAAGCTTCTTATTTCACTTAGCGTGGTTTCTTTAATTATTTTGCCATCTTCAAAAACGACTTCTAATAGTCCTTGTGCTTCTTCTTGCTCGGTTACGTCATCAAACAAAGTTAACTCGCCGTTTACGCGTTCAACTTTTAAAAGCCCTTTAGCAGACTTTTTCTTTGAATCAGTTTTTGGGTCTTTAAATATAGCAACACGCTTACCATTTTTTACTATGCTCGTTGCTTTAACTGCTGAGCCGTGAGTATCACGTGTTACATATTGATAGCTATATGAACCCATACCTAAAACCACTTTTGATGCAAAACCCTTGTCCATAAGTCTTTGTAGAATTTGGCGTTGGCGCGTTAAAGTAATTGCATCGCCGTAAATAGCACCAATATGCTCATCAAGTAACTTATAACCTTTAGGTGTTGTTGTGCCACCAAATATGTCCCATAAGCATTCAATAAGCCCTTTAACTTCACATTCCATCAGTTCGATAGTGTTGTTGTCTTCAAACCCAAAATATTGACCGTTAAAGTAATACGCTTCATAGCCTTTATTAATAACTTCAGCTTCAGCTTCATTTTGAGTTGTAAATAATTCACTGTAATCTGATATAGGTGAAACATTATATCCGGTTAACATTTTAACAGGATCCCCTGAATCGGGGCGAATAACTAGCGTGCCATCACGTGCCATTATTTCGCTTTTTAACTGTGGTAAATAATCAGTTACTAGAGTCCAAAAATCCCAAGTATCAGAAACAACACTTAAAATACCTTTAGGTGACTGTTCTTGCATTAAATATTTAAAGAACTCAATTTCGCCTTCCAGTATCCAAGAACATGTAACCGAGTGCTCTGTTGCATCTACTGAGCAACCAACAAGTTCGTTATCTACATTTGCACCGTAATATTTTTCAGCAAATAAAACCGCAGTAATAACATCCGTACCAACAAGTCCCGATGCTAAGTGACCAAAGCCACTCATTGCTGCCGCGTGTTTACCAAACATACCTCTAAAGCTAAAGTCATGACCTTGAAATGGTACAAAATCCATATCTAAGCCAGTTTTAATTGCAAATTCTTTAAATACTTTTAAATAAGCGACAGCCGTTGTAGTGCTTGTCTGAATTGGCCAGTTTTCACAGCTTAATACCGTTTCAATCATATTAGTTAGCCATTGAAAACCCGCTTTTGTATTCACTATAGTCACTGGCGGTACTAAGTAAGGAACTAATGTCCCCTCAGGCAATGCTTTTATTTTTAATGGTAAGTAACCTAAGTCATGTAAATCTTCTAAGTATTTCACATCAACAGTATAGCCAAGCATTGAGCTCATAATACGTTTATGGTTAGCAACAGCCGTTGCTTTATCTACTTTAAAAAACTCATCCCATTCTTCTTGAAGGTAACTTTTAATAAAGTATTGAAGACCAACAAACGCGACATTATCGTTATTTTCTATGTTACTTAGTTTGCCACTACGAGAGGTATAATTTGCATATACCTCTGTTACGTCAGGGTGATAAGCGCGGCTATGAAATTCTTTATAAACGTCTTTTTGCATACTTGCAGCTGTAATAGTCATCGTGTTTTCCTTACATCTCAATTATTTGTAAACTAATGTTGTTACTATTTTTAAACTCATTAGCCGGTTTAAACGAATCTGTTGTGTAAATTTTATCAATTAGACCTTCAAAAACATCAAGCCCTTTTGAAAAAATGCCATGAGTTATAAAAAGGGAAATTTCAACAGCGCCATTACTTTTTAGTACCTTGGCAAGTTCGATAAAGGTTCTACCGCCGTCACAAATATCATCAGCAATAAGTACGCTTTTACCTTTAACATCGCCAATAATTTCTGTTTTTACTATTTCGCCTGTTTTTAAGTTTCTTACTTTTTGAGCTTGAATAACGTCAGGTACACCATTAAATTTTTCTGAAATTTTAATGGTTTTTTTACTCGCCCCAGCATCTGGAGAAATAAGAGTTAGCTCGCCTTTTGCTAAGCGTTGGCTTAGCTCTTCGCAGCGTGCAAGTAACGAAATTTGTTCAATATTGGTTACTCTATTAATTAAAGCAGGGGATACATCGCTATGCGCATCCCAAATAGTCACTTTTGAAAAGTTTAAGCTATTAATAAAGTTTGCCATAACAGCTGCGCCTAACGCTTCTCCTTCAACACATACTCGGTCTTGGCGTGCATAAGGAAAATAAGGAATAACAAGTTCGATAGGCGCACTTTCATTTGTTAATCTTTTTAAGGCATCAACAGCAATCATTAATCTAACCATTTTTGAAGAATTGGTTAGTCGTTCAAAAATCTCTATTTTTATAGAGTCTGAAAAAGTAGCAGAGTTGAACCTCACATGCTCTTCACCGCCAGAAAAAGTAAAGTGATCATAATCAACTAACGATTTATTACCTGATGAGTCATAACTAAATACTTTCATTTTTTGTCCTTTTAATGTTTGTGTCTTAGCGACACAATTAAATTACCAAATGTACTTATACTAATCAAGCTATTTTTTAAACTAAATCACTGAACTTATATATGTCTGTGATTGTACTGCGGCTTGAAATTGAAGTACGTTTAATTTATTGTGTCATTAAGACATTAACTTAACGGAAGTACGCTGTGACTGAACATTACGATATTACCGAATATAAAAATCCATTATTTACAGTTGATAGTGTACTGTTTACCGTTAAAAACGGTGCTTTAAAAGTACTCATGGTTAAGCGTGCGAGTGAACCATTTATAGGTCGATGGGGTTTGCCAGGTGGGTTTGTTGATGTAGATATTGACGATAGTGTAAGTATGACGGCGCTTAGAAAGCTTAAAGAAAAAACCAGTGTAGCGCCTCAATATTTAGAGCAGTTGCAAACATACTCTGGTATTAATCGAGATCCGAGAGGGTTTAGTGTCACTTTGGTGTACTTTGCATTAATTGCAGAGGCGCAAGTATCAACCCACATAGAAACGGTTGACGATGCAAAGTGGATAGATTTAGATGAAGTAAATAATTTGCCAGTGGCTTTTGATCATAAGTATATTATTGAGCAAGCTAAAGCGCGTTTAAAACAAAAAGCGTTGTACTCAATGGCGCCGGTTTATTGTTTGCCAGAGCATTTTACCGTAGGGCAATTTAAGTCCGTAATTGAAACCATTATAGGTAAACCTGTTCAGCGTAAAAGTATTATTAGACGCATTGAAGCTGCTGATATGTTTGAAACACTAGATGAAAAAGTTAAATCGGGCGGACGCTTAGCGCAGTTATACAAAGTAAAAGCAGGCGTTGATATTGTAAACTTTGAACGTAATTTAAGTGTTTAATAAATTAAATAAACGCTCTTAAAGTAACTGTAAGAGCGCTTTTTTACTTCAGGTAAGTGCTATTAAAGTAAGTTCTTAAGCTATTGGAGTTATTCAGAGCTATCTACAGTAATAAAGCCTTTTAGAAACTCACTTAACGTTTTAGCCTCGTAAATGGCACTTTGTTCATCCGCACCAAATGATATTACTTGGCCTGAGGTGCCTTTGGTATTTGGTGCAAAATCCAGTGCTATAAAATTACCACCTCCCAAATTAAAAAATGGTATCCAATAGGGGGTAACGTACATGGGTACGGTTTTTATATTACTTTCATTATCGGTGTCGAATAACTCTTCTTGAGTCCATTCATTATAAATAGACTGCCAGTCGCGCCATTCTTTTAAAATGCGTTGGACGCTCATAAATGCTGTATTTTCGACACCATTATGTAGTGTTAAAAACGATTTTAGTATAGCTGGGAATGCAAAGCCGGTTTCGTTTTCAAATTCAGCATAAATAGCATCGTTGTTTTTGGGCTCAATAACATTGAGGTTATTTTGTTTTACTAACGCTTTAAAATATTGTTCAATTAATTCAAAGTTATCAGATGCATTGAGCTGTATAAAAGGCGTTAAAAAGTCAGCTTTTTCTTTAGTTAACTTTTCAGCAATAAAGCTATTTGGAACTTGGCTGCAAATAAACTCCCCCATACCTTTATGAGTAAGCTCTTTTTCATTGTTAAAAAGGGAGCGACTTGAACTGCTATTACTTGTAAACGTATATACTTTAGGTGTTGAAGCGTTTTTATTAATTGAGCTGAACCACTGGTTAAATAAAGGCGTTGCTTCTATTTCCATGGTTAAAATTTCTTTGCCCTGTAAAAAAGCAATACCATACGCTTTTTCTGACGTTGTATTTGGGGTAATAATGAGTAACTTTAACGTACTCTTTGCTGTTAAATTTTGTATTTCTTTAAAAATAGCTTCTCTAAAAATACTCATACTGCCAAAGTTATCTAAATTTTCAAACACTGGCAGTGTATTTATTTTTATTAAATCAAAGTGAAAATCACCCCACTTATTTTCTTTTAAATTTTCAGTGTAAGTTATGATGTTTTTCATTTTTCCTCTTTTTATGTAATCCATTGCGCTCATTTTTAGCAGCTTATCATTTTATTATACTTTATAAGAATAAATATGTAACACACTGTTTAATTTGCAATTTATTAACAGGTGTAATAGCTTGCTAGTAATTATTTACCTTAATTTTTATCCTAGAAAAGTATAATATGTTTATTAGTAAGTACTTGTTATTTTAATTACAGGGGCGCTTACAGAGCATAATAAGTTAATACACCATTTTAATAAGGCGTTTCAATTTTGAGCAGTAAAAATGTACTTTCTTATTATCGTGATTGTTATAAAGAAGATAGCGCGGATTTAAATTTATGGAATTTAAATAAATTAAAAAAAGAAGACCGCCTTATTCTTGAGGGTCGTGATGATTTAGGTTCAGGCTTTTTACCGCGCCTTCCTATTCCCAAAGAATTTGCTGATCAAATGATGAAGCGCGTTGAGGTGTATCAACGAGAGCGAGTATTACTTTATGCTCGCTTTATATTCGTTGGTAACATAGAAGTTAAGGGCGAGATAAAGCAGGTTGTTTCGCCTATTTTATTTAATGAAGCCGTTATTGAAAAAGAACAGGACGACTATTACTTTTCTTTAAATGAACATCACCCCGATATAAATGAATCATTAACAGAACTTTTAATGCCAGAGGTTAATAAGCTTACAAATATTGATGAAACTGCTGATATTCAGTCAGCTTATTTTTGGACTTCATTATTAAAAGAAAGCCCGTTAGCAATCAATGTATTTGAGCTTTTAAACTATCCTGAACTTGCTAACAATGACGAAATAAAAAAAGCATTAAAAAGTAAACAATCCACACTTTTACCCGTCTCAATGCTGGTTTTTGTAGAGCGCTCAAGTAGTAGTCGTGGTGTGCTTCATGAGTTAGAAGAAATCATAGAATCGAATAAACTACCGCCTCCCATTAGCGGTTTAATTGGGGCTGTGCAGCCCACAATCGAAAATAAAAAATTAAAGTATGATTACTTACCGGGTTTACTGTCGGGTCCTCAAAAGAAAGTAATTTCGATTGCAGCAAATATCAATTTAGGATGTGTTTCTGGACCGCCAGGGACAGGAAAAAGTTACACCATTGCAGCTATTGCAGCAGAGCATATGGCGCGAGGAGAGACAGTGCTTATTGTTGCAAACAACAACCCCGCACTTGATGTAATAGCCGATAAGCTTGATGAAAACTTTGGTTTAAGTGATGTATCTATACGTGCTGGGCAAAAAGAATTTTTAAAAAAATTAAAAGACTATATTGCCGATTTATTAGCAGGGTACTTAGCGGATGAGCAAGATAACCCCGCGCTTATTGAGTCTGAACTAAACGAATTAAACACCTTATTAAACGAGCTAGAGCAACGTTTTAGTCAGTTTTGCCACCGAGCAATAATTAGAGGGAAAAGACTCAAAAATCTTGAAGAAAAAAATATTAAATGGCTTACACATTTATACATTAAATTTGCTCGTCGTGGTATTGGGCAATTAGCAAAGCAGTGGTCTTCGTTAGAGCAAATAAATACCCAACAACTTAAAAGAGAAAAACTGGCGAGTAGTTATTTAAACGCGTTAAAAAATAAAAATCTTAACACTCTGGTTAATACCCAGCGTAAATCGCTCAACGCATTTAACCAAGCTATTCGTAGTCGCACATCTAAAAGGCAATTTGAGCTTTTTGATAATATAGAATATGAGTCTTTATTATCGGCTTTTCCGGTGTGGTTGGTTAGTTTAAATACGCTGTATAGAGTATTACCGTTAAAAGCTGAAATGTTCGACTTAGTAATTATTGATGAAGCTACGCAATGTAATATCAGTAGTTGCTTACCCGCACTTTATCGCGCAAAAAGAGCGATGATTGTGGGCGACACTAAACAGTTAAGGCATTATTCTTTTTTGGCAAAAAGTAAAGAATCTCAACTGATGTCTAAAAATAATGTGAGCCTTAGCGATGGCGGCATTATGAGCTATCGTGACAACTCTATTTTAGATTTAGCCTTAAATGCATTGAATAATAATAAACAGCTCGCATTTTTAGATGAGCATTTTAGAAGTAAGCCAGAGCTAATTCATTTTAGTAATGAGCATTTTTATCAATCAAAACTAAAAATAATGCAGCACAGACCCTGCACAAGTACGGGGAATTTACTTGTACAACGTGTTGATGGAATTAGAGATAGTGCGGGCATTAACCATCTTGAAGCAAGCAGTGTTATAAATGCGATTAAGTTACAAATTAGTGATGATAAAAGCACTGGAATAAACCATAGCATTGGCGTTGTATCGCCTTTTAGAAACCAAGCTGATTATATTGCCAAAGAAATAGAAGCTCACTTTAGTGACGCTGAAATAATAAAACACAAAATTAGAGCCGCTACTCCATTTGGTTTTCAAGGTGAAGAACGAGATATTATGCTTATCTCTTTTGCGGTTGATAATAATGCAAAAAGAGCAGCAGCTTATATAAATAAAGCGGATGTGTTTAATGTGTGCATTACACGGGCAAGACAAAAACAATACGTATTTTTATCAATAGATGAAACGCAGTTGCCAGAGCATTATTTATTAAGGAGCTATTTAAGTTCAATAACGCAGTTTAAAGCAACTCATAATATTACATCGGAAATTGATGAGTTTCAGCAACGTGTTATTGATGAACTAACACAGTTAAAAATAGAAACGTGGGCTGGTTATACAATAGCTGGAACGGATGTTGATATTTTGTGCCGTCATAATGGTCAATATCTCGCAATTAATTTAATTGGTTTTCCTGGACCATGGGCTGACTTTTTTGAACTCGATACCTATAAATTATTTAGCCGCGCTAATATAGAAATACTGCCAATTAGTTATGGATTATGGGTTGTTGATAAAAGTACATGTGTACAGCATATTGTTAGTAAGCTTAGTGTTACATAATTAAAGTTTACTGTTAAACACACTCAATAATATAAAAGGAATTAAAGTGTTTCTATCATTATTAAAGCCTGAGTATGGCTATTACGGATTTTTATTTATGGCCTTATTAACGTTGTACAGGTCAATAGAAGGATATTTATTTTCTAGAAAAGAAAAAATTAGAGATAAAAGTATTTCTGATAACGCGAAAAAAATGAACATATCATTAGAGGAGTCAATACAGCAAAATAACACTAAATACCGTAGGGAATTAGCCCAACGAGGTGATTTAAAAGCATTACTAATATCAATATACGAAACAAGCTCATACCTTTCAGTTCTATTTTTATTGATATTTCCTTTTGTTTTAGCTGTTTATATCCCCGTAGTTACATTTTTTGCAGATAGCTATTTTTATCAATTCTTCATCTATTTTGTTATTTGGGCGGCTTATTTTCTTTTACTTGCTTTATATTCAAAGCTAAATAACGATGGGAGCCTTCTTAGTACAGGCTTTATGGCATTCGCGGGCTCTTTTTTAGCTAGTTCATTAGCTGTCACCGTTAGATGGTTAATTGGTGTGTTGTGGTAATTAAAGCGTATTTTAGAGTGGGTTATATTCAATAAAAAGGCTCAGCTATTAATAGCTGAGCCTTTTTATTTAAGACGAATAAGACGATTAACCAAGGCTTATTGCGAGGTATTTTATTTCATCGCCACTTATTTGCGGTAAAAAGTAAATATCGTTGTATTTAAAATATTGCTTAGAGTTAATGGTTACAGCCTCTGCCGATGAGGGCAGTGAGTCATAGGTTTCACCTAAACTATAATCATTAGCATTGCCTATTTTGATTGCTTTATTTAATTGTATATTTGGTGTGTCTACAACGGTGTAGCCATCGTTATCAGCAACGTAATACACGTTTTGATATGTATAATATGTAGTGTTGTGATGCCTTACACGTGAGTAATGCTTAGGTAGGGATCTTATACGCAACCCTCTTGGCGGTATTACTGAGCGGTAACCACTTTTAGCTTTACGATAATAAATTCCATCGTTAAAAGTAAAAGAAATACCATTAAATCTGATAGATGCACTATTACGCGGTAAGTGATTTATTAATCTACCTGGTCTGTAAGTAACAACTTTATGGTGATTACTTTTAACGTAAGCACGTTTACGATTTTCATATTTACGTTGCTCGCGTTTATCTTGCTTATACTCAATGCGTTTTTTCTTTTCGTGCCTGCGTTCATCACGCTTATATTCAACACGTTTTTCGTGCTTGCGTTCGTCACGTTTATGTTCAATACGTTTATCG
Organism: Pseudoalteromonas sp. SWXJZ94C; assembly: GCF_015864385.1. Classification (NCBI taxonomy): domain Bacteria; kingdom Pseudomonadati; phylum Pseudomonadota; class Gammaproteobacteria; order Alteromonadales; family Pseudoalteromonadaceae; genus Pseudoalteromonas; species Pseudoalteromonas sp. SWXJZ94C. The sequence continues at coordinate 24,684 of NZ_JADYXF010000018.1, read as the reverse complement.
TGATCGCGTTTATAGCTCTTGCTGTTTTCCTCGCTCGGCGCCCCAAGCGCCGAACCCGACACAGTGCCTATAACAAGCAGTGCGGGTAGTAAAAAAGTAAGTTTCATAGTATGCCTCGTTTATGTTGTTACATAACTAAGTTCAATACTAACGCCTTAAACTGAATGGTAACTGATATGTGCTAGTTTCAGAGACAGACCTTACAGCTTTTTACATTTTACTGACAGTTATTGACATACTTAGTTGTTTTTGACGATTTTACAAAGGATTCTGTTCTTTATAAGGGGGTTTATTACGAGAGGTATTTTAATAATATTGCTATTAAATTATATGCTTGGATTATTTTGTTGCGCTTAGAAAACGTTATTCCTGTGCATTTTAAGATGGGGTAATACCAATAAAATAGAGTTTAAGTGGTGTAAAAAGCTAAGTTTGCGGCACGTTGTTTATTGCCGCAAACATGACTTTATATTTTAAAGTACGCATCTATCTTTTAATAAATTTAAGGCTTGGGTGATACGTTATGGTATTCACTTTAACAAATGCTGTGTTATTAACGTTTCTTTTAACAACTTTAACTGGAACATATTTGATTACCTTAGTTTGGTTAATTTTTTTCAGTTCTCGTTTTAGTTGAACCTTTTTATATTCTTGCTTTGTATATCTATCATGTGATGCTGCAAATGCAGAACTAGATAAAGTGCCAATAACTAATAGTGCAGGTAGTATAAATGTAAGTTTCATAATATTGCCTCGTTTGTGGTTAACATGGCTAGTATTGACGTTTGAAACTGAATGCCAACTGCATGTAAGAGCAATGCAGGGAGGCTTTACACCCTTTTACTTATCTTTACTATTCTTGACGCTAATACCAATCCGCAGTAATACTTAATCAATTTGAGAGATTAAATCTAACGTTAACTCTATTAAAAAATGACTGCTATACGACTGCATAAATGCAGAAGGTAGAGCAAAGTAGAGTAAAGTAGAGCAATTGCCGAGAACAACTAATAACAAATTCAGCAGTGTTATCAACACCGTTTTCTTACCTCAAAACAGGTAGCTTAATTAAGCTACTTGGTATAAAACCGTATTGGTTCTATACCATTTCCAGATATTGTTTAGAGTTTAGGTTGGCTACTTTTGATAAAACGGGTAATCGCTATAACCCACTTCGGTGCCGCCATACATAGTCGCTGCATCGGCTTCGTTAAACGTCCAATTATTCGCTATACGCTCTGGTAAATCAGGATTAGCTATAAATGGGCGACCAAATGCAAATAAGTCACCGTAACCTTCACCTAAAATACGAATTGCCTTTTCTACTGTATATTTACCAGCATAAATAATGCGACCAGAGAATTCAGCTCTTACCGCTTTGTAAAACTGTTCTGGTAAATCAGGGGCGTTATCCCAATCAGCTTCCGCAATTGATAGATAAGCAATACCTGCTTTTTCAAGTATTTTTACAGCTTCTACATAAGTGTGGTGAGGGTCTGATTCTACAAGCCCTAAATACACTCTTGTTTCATCTGTACTTGCAAACAAAGGAGCAAAACGTACACCTAAACGATCGGCACCCACTACGCCACTCACAGCATCCACTATCTCTTTTAAAAAGCGCAGGCGATTAGTAAGTGTTCCACCGTATTGATCGTCACGATTATTAGTGTGCTCAGAAATAAACTGATTAACTAAATAGCCGTTAGCACAATGAAGCTCCACACCATCAAAGCCTGCTTCTAAAGCATTGCGTGCAGCTTGAGCATACATATTTACTAGTTCACCAACCTCAGCAGTGCCTAGGGCTCGGGGTTCACTTGGGTTAGCAAGCGCGCCCTCAGTAGGTGCGGTTTCAATAAATACTTTTACATTGTCAGCAACAATATCTGAAGGACCAACCGGTTTATCTGCATTTGGTTGTAACGACGTGTGCGATACACGGCCTACATGCCAAAGCTGAGCAAAAATAACACCGCCTTTAGCGTGTACGGCTTTTGTTACTTTTTTCCAGCCTTCAATTTGTGCTTGCGAGTGAATACCTGGGGTCCAAGCGTAGCCTTGACCTCGAGGTTCTATTTGCGTGCCTTCGGTAACTATAAAGCCAGCCGACGTGCGCTGCGCATAATATTCAGCCATTAATTCATTAGGGATATTACCCGGCTGAGTGCTGCGAGAGCGTGTTAGTGGTGGCATTACAATACGGTTTTTAAGCGTGAAAGGACCAAGTTCTACAGATGAAAATAACGTGCTGGTATCTGAAATAGGGTGATTCATTAAAACTCTCTCTTAAAGCAAACTTAGTGGCTTATTACCTCGTATTTAACGAGGTGAAATATTGTGATGGGCTTAATCAGCAATTTGCTGCTTAAGCAATGTTGGTAAGGGTAGAGTTTTAAAGATACAATTTGAAACAACAGTTTTTTGTTTTAGATACAATTATGAATGGTATTAATAGGCTCGATATTAAACAGCTCAGAGTGCTTAACGCATTACTTGATTTAAAAAACCTTTCGCAAGTGGCTCGTAAAATGGGTTTAACTCAGCAAGCAATTAGTGAGCAGTTACGAAAACTGCGCGATTTATTTGATGATCGTTTATTTATACGCCAAGGTAATAGTATGGTGCCGACCCCTAAAGCCCTCGCTATGCAGCAACCTATTATTCATATATTAAAACAACTAGAAACCTTGCTAGAGCCAGAGTTATTTACACCACAAAGCTACAAAGGGGTATTTACTATTAGTGCGACCGATTATGCAACGCAGGCGTTATTGCCTCAGCTCTTTAATATAACCCGCCGCGAAGCGCCGGGTTTAAAGCTGATTGTGCGCGACTTTGCGTCTGACAACGTTAATCAACTTATAACGGCAGGCGAGCTTGATTTGCTGATAAGCTTTCCTGAGTTTATTCCTGACAACTTGGCATATGTCACTTTGCTAGAAGAGCAGCACTTGTGTATTACAGGTTTTAAAAATGAGTTTAAAAATGAGCCCTTAACACTCTCGCAAATTGCAGCGCACCCGCAGCTGGTGGTGTCGCCTTCGCGCGCTAATTTACGCGGATCACATGATCAATGGTTTGCAAATAAGGGTTTAAAGCGAAATATTGTTATGTCGGTACCGAGCTTTTCAGCAGTGCCCGACATTTTACATACAACCGATATGTTGGCGTTTTACCCATCAAGATTATTACCAAACAGCAAAGTTAAACAGCTTAAAACGCAGGCGCTACCACCTACATTTAAAGTAATAGCCGCATGGCATCCTCGTACTAATAACAGTCCAATTCATAAATGGTTGATAGAACAACTGCAAAACTTATAAAATTCTTAGAAATGCAACGAGATCTAAACGCTCTTGCTTAGTTAATTTTAATGGCTTTAGTAGTTTCGTTGTTTTAGGGAAATGTGGATCGTTCAACTGGGTTTTTCTGGGCTTAGGTCTTGCTCCACCATGGTTGTACATGTTTACTATACCCAGTAGATCATCAAAAAGCCCATTGTGCATCCAAGGAAATGTTTGTGTTAAACCTAGTAATGATGGGGTTCTAAATAACCCTATATCACTTGGGTTATTTGTAATATTAAAGCGTCCTTTATCTTCAAAGTGGCGACCGTAGTAATGAAGCCCTGTGCCATGAAATTGGTTGTCACTTAATAGCGCGCCATTATGGCAAGTCATACATTTTGCTTTGGTTCTAAATAAATGTAACCCGTTTAATTCACTATCTGATAAGTGTCTAATCGCTTTTTTTGGATTACTCTGAACCTCATTAATAAATGATTTAAAACGAGTATTAGGTGCAATGAGTGTTCGCTCAAAAGCTACGAGGGCTTCTGCCATTTGTGCCATGGAGAGCGTATTTGAATTAAAAGCACTTTTATTAAATGCCGTATAGCTTTTATCTTTATTGACTCGCATTAAAGCTTTTTGTGGATCTAAGTCCATTTCAATTGGGTTGCTAATGGGCATAAGTGCTTGTTGCTCAGCTGTTTTAGCGCGACCATCCCAAAAAAAACTTTGCCACTGATCTATACCAAAAATTGCAGGGGTATTGCGGGTGCCCACTTGATCATTTATACCGATTGCAGTGGCACGACCATCATGAAAACCCTTATCTCGTTCATGACAACTTGCGCAGCTTACGGTTTTATCGCGTGAAAGCTGTGTATCATGAAAAAGCTTATTGCCAAGTGCAACGTGCTCTGCCCGTGGAGTGGCTATTGGCAATAGCGAAAGAGGCTCAACTATACGCTCATCACTGGTTTGAATGGCAGGCCAATTTACTTGGCTCTTACTATACAAACCACGTAGCTCTGTGTTGCTGTATTGTTGAGCGTGCATACTAAGGGGGAGTAATAATGTTATTAAACCAAGTAGCTTAATCATATTTATAAGTTACTCCAAGCCAAAACATTCGACCAGGTTCAATGCCAGCGGCTCCTTCGTTTACATTGTAAGTACGGGCGTTTAAAAGGTTAGATACATCAGCGCGTATTTCTACGTTGTGTTTTTCACTAATTTTAGGATTATATCGTAAGCTTAAGCCGACCATAGTGCGGGCACGAATAACACGTTGCTCATAAACATCAACCAAAGTAGATGTAATAGGGCAACTAATACAGCTCTTGTCTAGCTCAACGCTTTCACTCGCGCCTGTGCTAACAGCTGTATCAAAGCTACCACTATAGGTAATGTTTAAGCCTGTACTAAGTGAATCAAGCCAGTCAACATTCCAACCCATAGCGCCGGTTACGGGAGTTCCAAAATTGGTGCGAATTTGAGATAACTGGTTAAGTGTAACAAGTTCACCTTCTTCTTTAGCATTAACGTAATAAACTAGCTCATCAAGAGGGGTGTTATTTGCGGTTGCATTGTAGCTGTCGTTTGACACTTTATTTTGCGCATATGAAGCATTTGCCCAGAATGAATGTGCTTTAAATTGTGCACTCCATGCAATCGAGTAACGCTCAGAGCTACCTGTACCGCTGTTTGTTATTTCAATATATTTGAAGCCATCTTCACTTGGCGTATCAGCAGTTGAGCGAGACAATTGTTGATGCTTTTTCCGTTTTACATACTTAAGTGAAAAGTTACCAATTTTTTCAAATGAGTGAGCTATACCAAAAGCTAACTCGTCATCAAAAGGTGTTTGCACATCGTTAAAACGATATTTAAATGCGCCAGTGTAATTAGAGGGTAACCAGCCTTGTAAGTAGCCGTTTTCGATAGGGCGGTATTCGTTATACGAAAAGTTTTGTTGCTCTTTTATTTTATAACCAATAATTCCTGAATCATAATAACGGTTTACGCCTGCGCTTATTATTGTACGTCCATCATTAAACACATCGTAACCAAGCGAAATACGCGGGGCTAAGTTATGATTTTTTAAAAAATCATCATAGTTATAGCGCATTCCTAAGTTAATATTTACATGACCAAGCGTTAAATGATCGGTGATATATAAAGCGCCACGGTTAAGTCCTACATTTATATATTCAGCAGGTGTAACTTTACGACCATTAAAATACTGTGCAGTACTTACAATGTTATCGCTATAAGCTGCAATATGTTCAGGGTTATTAAAATCAATACTCCCTCCCAATTGCTCGGTAAGTTGCTCTATAGAAATAGCAGATTCAAGCGATTGGCAATCAAGCGTGTAACCGCTGCAATTAAGTGGTGCACTGGCGCTTGACCAAATAATAGGAGAGTCGTATGTGTAACTATTTTGAAAACGTTCACGTTTCACTTCTTGGTGTATAAGCTCTATACCAGCTTTAATATTGTGCTCTACACTCAAAAATTTAAACGTATTAAAATCGAGAGTGTTTTTCCAACTAGTGGTTAACTGTGTGTTATCGAGCGCCCCATATCCACCTTGCTTTGAGTAACGCGTATTAGATAATCCTTGGTCCGCAAATTCTCCCCATTGCTTTCCTTTTGCCTGCAACCAATTATAAAAGTGATCTGGGGACTCTCGACTGCTATCGCTTAAATTTACATTAAGGTTACTGTGCCATGTAGCAAAGCTTAAATTTTCTGTTAGCGATATTACGCCGCCTACTGCTCCACCTTCTAAGTGAAAGTTACTGTCTTTGGTATCAACAATAAAGTTATCAACTTCGTAAGGGGCGTACATTAAACTAATATCAAGCTGATCGACCCAACCATTTTTGTATCCATATTTAACTAATGCATTAATATTTCGGCGACTTTGCGTTTTTGGTTGACCCAGTGAAAAATCACTAATGTCGCTGGTAAGGTAATTAACGCTTACCATAAGTCCGTGGCGTTCATTGAGTTGTTTATTGGCGCTCAATGAGTAACTTATTTTTTTAAACTCTGGGGCTTCTAGCGCTTCATCATCAACATTTCGTTGTCCAGACTCTTCATCAGCTTTAAGAAAATGGTATTCTCCCCAGCTACTTTGATTCCCACGCACACCAAAGCTAAAGCTGTCTTTTGCAAAAGCACTTTTGGTTTTAGCATCAACAATTCCACCTGAAAAACCACCAAATTCGGCTGGAATGTTATGGTCGTACACGGTTATTGATTCAACAATATCTGAATTTACATTCATGCTTTGCACACCGCCCGACACATCATTGCTGGTAGCTGTAACTCGTGTAGCACTGGCGGGATCAATACGGTTGTTGTAGTTCATGCCATCAATCGAAAACCCTGTTTGCCAAGGTTGCGCGCCAGAAATAGATATTTCGGGTGCGCTAATTTCAGCCAAGCTTTCAATACTAAAAGCGTCGTTACTGAGTTGTACTCCAGGGAGGAGGGCAATTAACTCATTTATATCCCCATTACCTTTAGCGGTCGAGGTTATAAAGTTACGGTCGAGGTATGAGCGACCAATTACTTCAGGCACTTCAATACCTATGTACTGACCTTTTACTTCTATGTGTTCTAAGGCTTCACAACGTTTTTTTTCTTCATTTTGTAAAGTACTGCATATGGGTTTTGACTGGTCGGTCTGCTCTTGCTCGTTCGCTGCATAAGCGTTTTGGGTAAGCAAAAGCAGACACGCTAAGGTGCTAGGTGTCTGCATTTAAATCTCTTAATTAATTACCAAGTGGAGTACTGTCTTCGCTATCAATAATGCCGTCATTGTCGGCATCTTGATCGGCTATTAAACCTGAGGCTGTTATGTCGTCTTCGCTTACATTTGGTAGGAAAAAGTTAGGAAGTCCGTCGTGATCGGTATCTACACTGGCAACTGCTTTTTCTCTAAAGTCATCACGGGCAGCTATTAAACTTGCCATTTCAGTATAAAGGTTGAGTTTATCTGCTGAGCCATTTACGCTATTTTCAATTAACGAAATTGCTTTAGCATTATCACCAAGAAGCACATGAGCAGAAACTAAGTCCATCATATTACTTTGTAATGCGGTGTCTGAAAGCGCAGTAATGCGTTCCTCTAAAGTATTAATTAACGTAGACGTTGGTGCTTTAAATCCTTGGTATTTAGCTTCATAGTCATTAATGTTTTGAGCATTAGCCCCCATAGATGACAACGCACTGTAAATAGTGAAATACCCAGTTTTAGGCGCTTCAATATCTAAAATATACTCTTTTAAAAGCTCAACTAGATCGATTAATTGGTTGCTATCAAACTCTGAAATTAAAGGCGTAATTTCTTCAACCGATAAAGTAAATGTGTCTAATGCTTGTGTTGAATAACCCGCATCAATCATAAAACCAAGTGTTTCTAAGCGGTTCTCAAAGCGATCTTCAGGGGTTTCTAGTTCTGATATATGGTTAAGTAATTGCGTATATATAGCTGGGATACCATCTGTTGAGCCAGATCGAGTTAGCGTCATTATTACATTGCTATGAACTGAAATTTGGCTGCTAGATGAGAGTGTTTGTAGCTCACCGCTTTGTAGTTTTTCGAGCATAGTAATGCACTTTTCAGCTTGAACTTTTTCATCCATACCAACGCGACCGCTTATTTCAACAAAAGCAGAGCAGCCTCTAAAACCAGTAAGATACGTTGCATAACTCTCGGCTTGTATGTACTCATCTGAAATAAGTAAGTCACCGGCATAATTCATTACTTGTTGAGCTAAATCATTTCGATTAAATTGGCTCAAAATAAGTGCAGTACCAGGTAAGTTTGTAGTATCGGTTAACCCCTGAAATAGCACGTTATATTCATCTTTATCTTTAAAAGGTTGAGCAACTTCATCGAGTACTGTTGTTGCATCTTCGCCTGCTAATAAACGGTGCGCCACAATAAATGAAACCATTGAGCGTTGTGCAAATGATTGCTCCCACTCAGATGTAATTAGTTCATATGCAGGGTTTTGAGTTGTGTCGTACAGCGCCTCGATAAGTGTAGCCAAATTACTTAGTGCATACGGGTAGTAGCTAAGAGTTGCTTGTGAATAAGGTGAGGCAGCATAATTATAATTACTATCGAAATTAGTAATACCATAAAGAGCGAGTGCTTTATTAGTATATTCACGTGCAAGTTCTAACTGATTAGTTTGTAATAAAAACTCTGCCGACCATGCTAAATATAGTATACGAGAGCGGTGAGTTGGCTCTCCTTTATAATCACCATTTTTTGCTATTACGTAGCCTGTTTTATTACTTAATTGAGCGAACGATTTAGCGAATAACTTTGCAGTTTCTAAGTTTTCAGCAGTGGGTGTCGCTGCATATGATTCAAGAGTTGAGCTTGCAGCACTTGAAAATGCAGTAATAAAGTACCCAAATGTAGTTGTAAACTCATCCTGTGCTGCGTTTAATGCATAGCCTTCAATTTGTTCAATTAAGCTAGTTGCTTGCGACAGTTGTAATGCATCTAAATAGTCTCGTGTAATAGTTAACAACCAAGATGCATCATTTCTGTCTATATTATCCAATCCTTTTTCAGCAAGGTATTGGTTATAAGATGTTAAAGCTAGCTCTCTATATTCTATAGCTTGCTCAGAGCGATTAATCGTATCCAGTGCACTGGCTACTTTTAAAAGCCCATCGGCATAGGCTGTTTGTTCATTAATCAGCGCTAAATACTCTTGTGCGGTAGTTAAAAAACCAGCGCGCGCATAAGCTGCAGCTTGAGTTTGATAAATACTATAACGAGATAGTTCATCGTTAATATTTTCTGTTATTAAATCGGCTTGTTTTAAATGAGACTTATCTGAGCTGTAGTAGTAGTTACGTTTGTCTTCATTTGTTACATAAGAGGGGCTAAGTGAAATAGTCGCAGTTAATGGCTCACTTATAATGCCGTCGGTATAACTAACGGTAAATTCATCATTTTGCGTAGTGAGTGTTTGTGCCTCATAGCTAAATTCACCAGTTTCACTATTTATAGATATTACACCACTACTTGGCGGTGTAAGTAGCGTAATGCTCACTGCATCACTATCAACATCACTAGTATTTATTTTACCTACACTTGTTGTTGAGGTAGTAAATGTAACATTAGTTGTTGAAATAGTAGGTTCATCATTAATGTTTTCAATAATAAAACGTACAACAACATCAGCGCTTAAACTGCCGTCACTTGCTGAAATAGTCGTGCTATCTTCACCAAAAAAATCAGCGTGTGGTGTGTAAGTAAATTCACCGTTAGCCTCTAATGTAATAATGCCGTTACTTGGCGATTGCGCCAAAGTATAACTAAGCGGGTCGTCGTCAGTGGCTGAAACCTGTCCTGAAAAAGCGGTATCTTCGTTAAGCGTAAAACTTAAATTTGATTGGGTAAATAATGGTGCACTGTTGCCCGAGCCGCTTCCACAACCTGCTAAAGCGAGTGCGCATAAAATAGGGGTAAATTTAATAAGTCTGTTCATTATTGTTAATATTAGAAGTTAATAATGTTGCGAATGATAACGCATATCAATTGCGTTTCACAGTTCGAAGTCGGTATTTATGTTAAAAATAAGAATGTTACCTTTAACTAATCAAGGGTTTAAAAAACAAAGAGACGTTAAAGTAGAAAGGTGTATAGCTAATGTAAATATTTTAAGTTCAGCTAAAAAGTACTCATATACTTAACTAATGAAAGCTTTTCTCATTATTAAATGTAGGAGCTGAACAAAATTACCACCTATAAAATAGCTTAAAATATGAGTTTGCATCGACTTAGTATTTTTAATAAATTTATTAATCAAAATTAAATAGGTTAATGCCATTTAACCTCTCCTTAACCCTCGACCGAATAAGCTATGTGCAATGGTATGAATTAGGCATAGTTAAATGGTTTATTTTAAAAAGCACTCAACCGGTTTGTTACTTGCACTTAGTTGCACGCTTGCTGCATGCAGTAGTCAGCCAAGCTATCAAGGTAATAGTACTGAGCAGTCGCTAAAGCAACATGCAAACTGGCAGTACACACAAAGTAACGCACAGCAAGTAAATTACATTACCGATTTGGTGGATATTGAAGGGCTTGATTCGCTTATTGAGCAAGCTGTTACTAATAATCCATCGTTTAATCAAGTGCATGTTGCATTAAAACTAGCTTATGCGCAGCGTGATGTAACCGCTGCAAGTCAGTGGTTTAGTGTAGATGCAGGATTTGACGCGCAGCGCAGTGAGACCGAAGGCACGCAATATAGCTCATCAGTAGGTATAAGTTGGGAAGCCGATATATGGCAAAAAATTGCTGACAACGTAGCCGCGCAAGATATGACTATTGCCAGTAACCAAGCTACTTATCAAGGTGCTAAAGACACATTAGTAGCGAGTGTTATTCGTACTTATTTAAATATTATTTTGCAGCAAAATTTACTCGATATAGAGCAACAACGTTTAGTTGTTTTACAAAATAATGAGCAAAGTATTGTAGAGCGCTACCAATATGGGTTAGGTGATTTAGAAGCGCTTGATACCGCCCGTACTAGCACGGCATCTACTCGCGCAACCATTGCCGATTACGAAGAAAAAATAGCAAAAGCAAAGCGTGCTTTAATGCTAATTGTAGGCACTGATAAACTTCAAAACCTGCCAAGTACATTAACACTGCCAAGCGTTATTGAGCCATTAAGTACATTACCAGAGCAAGATTTGGCACGCCGACCTGACTTACAAAGTGCCTATTACAACATTCAGGCAAAGCATTACTTGGTTGATGTATCGTACAAAGAGCTACTACCGAGTATTTCGCTTTCGGCATCACTGAGTGATTTAGCAAGCACGCCAAGCCAAGCATTATTAACTAGCCCTGTGTGGAGTTTATTGGGTAGTTTAAGTGCCCCTTTATTTGAAGGTGGAGCACTGCGTGCGCAAGTTGATATTGCAAAATTAAATGCCGAGCAAGCGTTTTGGGAATACCAAGATACGCTACTAAGTGCGGTAAACGAAGTTGAAAATGCACTCGGGCAGGAGCAATCATTAACTGAGCAACAACTGCAAATTAGCAATGCACTTGCCAGCGCTAAAAGCAGCTTTAGTAACTATCAAAGTAAGTATCAACAAGGTTTGGTTGATATTTTAGATTTGCTAACAGTGCAACAAAAAGTATACGACCTGCAAGCTCAGCTTAGCCAAATAAACTACACCATTTTAACTAACCGCATAGATTTAGGCCTCGCTTTGGGCCTTGGAGTATCGTCATGAAAATTTCGCCAACACCGGTTGTTGTAACGCTTGTTGCTATTGTTTGTATAGGACTTGCTATTATGTATAACGGTCAAAAAATGGCTGAACAAGCAAATAGCCCACAACCTGCCGCTATTAAAGCTATTGCCCCAAATGTATCGGTAATTAATGCAGCTCCGAGCACTTATCAGGCTTATGTTAGTGGGCATGGTGAAGCTAAAGCGCATTGGTCACTTAGCTTAAAAGCGCAAGTTAAAGGCGAAGTAACCAGTATGAGCGAGCAATTTGCGACCGGTAACTTAATAACTAAAGGGCCAGTGCTTGCAAAAATTGATGACACCGAATACTTACAGGCCCTAGCTAGCGCAAAAGCAACATTGGCTGATGCAAAACTAGCACTGCAAGAAGAACAAGATTTAGGTGAGCAGGCAAAACGTGAATGGGATCGCTCAGGCGTTACGCAAGCACCAAGCTCGCCGCTTGTATTTAGAACGCTGCAATTAGAAGCCGCGCAAGCTACGCTCGATAAAGCACAATATGCACTTAAAACCGCACTGCGTGATGTAAATAACACCCAGTTAAGTGCACCATTTGACGCTGTTATTTTATCGCGCGATATAGATTTAGGTACTTATGTAGGTATTGGCGATACGCTTGCCACGCTAAACAGTACCGACAAAATAGAAATAACCGTGCCGCTTTCATTAAGCCAGTGGCAAAACCTAGCAAATAATAAATCAGGCGAGGTTATTTTAACTGATGTAACCACCAATACTAAATGGAATGGTTACATTGCACGTTTTGAGCAACACCTTGATGACAGTTCGCGTCAACGCAGTGTAATTGTTGCCTTAGATAAACCGTTTGAGCAAGCAACGCCGTTACTGCCTGGCACATTTTTAGCGGTAGAAATTGCCGGTAAGCAGTTAAGTAACGTAATAAAACTACCTGCTTCTGCGGTATCTCAAGATGGTTCAATTTGGTACGTAAATGATCAAAACAACTTAGTAAGCATACAAGCCAATAAAGTATTTGAGCGTGGTGATTACGTATATATTTCGCCAGTTGCAGAGCAAAGTGCTTTAAAAGTAGTAACGCGCCCATTAGTAAGTTACCTAAGCGATATGAAAGTAAATCCAATTGTTGAGGAGATACAATAATGAGCCCTTATCAAGCACCTCAATCACCCAGTAATAATAACCCGCTGCACGGTATTATTAACTGGTTTGCAAATAACTCTGTTGCCGCTAACTTATTGTTAGTTAGTGTGATTGTAATGGGGGTTATGTCGCTTTCGACTTTACGTAAAGAGGCATTTCCGAGTTTAGAGCCGGATATTATTTCGGTGTCGGTGGTTTACGACAGTGGCGATGCATTGCAAGCCGAAGAAGGAATAGCGTTAAAAATTGAAGAAGCGCTCGAAACCGTATCAGGTATTAAACGTATTACCTCTACATCCGATGCTAGCGGCAGCCATGTAAGCATTGAAAAAAGTACTGATTACTCACTCGATGAGTTACTTGTTGACGTTAAAAACCAAGTTGACGCTATTAATAACTTTCCGGCAGATGCTGAGCAACCTGTTATTGATAAAGCCCGTAGGCAAGATCATGCATTAACGCTGCAACTTTTTGGGGATGCCGATCGCCATACATTACAAAACCTGGGCGAAAAACTTAAAGCCGATTTATTAGCGCAATCAGGTATTAGCGACGTAGCGCAGTCGGGTGTGATTGACCCGATGATGTCCATAGAAATCGACGAAGGTAAACTCCAAGCCTATGGCTTAACTATTAGCGATATAAGCGAGGTCATTAATAATGAGTCATCAAGCCCGCTTTCGACTAGTTTACGCGATAGTAGTAAAATTATACGCTTAAAAGCCGCTGACCAAGCTTACTGGCAGCGCGACTTTGCCAATATTGTATTGCTAACAACCGCATCAGGCACACAAATTAAGTTAGGCGATGTAGCAACCGTTACCGACTCATTTGCCGAAGATAGCAACTCATTAAGCCGTTATAACCAACAAAATGCCGTAGGCGTTGAAATTTTAATGGGCGATAACAGCGATATAACTACCATTGTTGAGCAAGCTAATAGCGTAATAGATAAATGGCACGAAAGCGGTTTATTACCTCAAAACGTAGAGCTTGAAAGCTGGCACGACAAAAGCACCATGATCACCGATCGTTTATCGCTACTTACTAAAAATGCCGTGACCGGTATTATTATGGTGTTTGTAATACTTGCCATATTTTTAAACGTACGCGTAGCGCTGTGGGTGGCTGGTGGCTTGCCGTTTGTATTTTTTGGTACGCTTTATTTTATGACCGATGGCTACACCGCACTGACCATAAACGAAATGACCACCTTTGGCTTTATTATGGCGCTGGGTATAGTGGTAGACGATGCCGTTGTTGTAGGCGAGAGTATTTACACCACACGTAAAAAACATGGCGATACATTAAATAATACAGTTTTAGGCACCATGAAGGTTGCTGTGCCAACAATATTTGGGGTGTTAACCACGGTGGCTGCGTTTGTGGCGCTTTCGAATGTATCAGGTAACTTAGGTAAAATTTACTCTCAATTTGCTACCGTAGTAACTATTTGTTTACTGCTTTCAGTTGTTGAATCAAAACTTATTTTACCATCGCATTTAGCCCACATTAGTACTAAACGCCAAGTTAAAAAAGGCTTAGGGGGTCTGTGGTCAAAAATACAACATGGTGCTGATAGTGGCTTAAGCTGGTTTAGCAAAAACATTTACTGCAAGGTTATTGAATTTTCACTGCGCTTTAGATACGCCGTAGTGGCTGCGTTTATCGCCTTTTTTATACTGGTTATTGGCATGCCAATGACAGGCACAGTTAAAGTTGGTTTTTTCCCAAGTATTGCAGGCGACACCGTAACAGCCAATTTAGTTATGCAAAACGACGCAGCCTATGGGCAAACAAACACAAATTTACTAACGCTAGAGCAAAGTGCATTACAAGCTGAGCAAAACTTAATGACCAAGTTGAGCTCTGACAAAAGCGAAATAACCAGCCTTCAAGTTGTTAGCAGTAGCGACACCAGCGGTGAAGTAAGTGTTGAGCTATTAAACGAAGGCGCTTTTACAGCAAGCGAATTTGCTCAAGAGTGGCAGCGCGTAGCAGGTAGCCTTGAGGGCAGTAAAAAATTACAAATATTAGCCACGCGTAAAATGGTCGATAACTTTAAAGTTGAGCTTAAAGCGTGGGACGACGAAACCGTAATGGCGGCGGGCGCACTATTTAAGGAGCGCTTACAAAATACCGCAGGCGTTAACGGAATAGACGACAACTTAAACCCAGGTCAGCCACAGCTTAAATTTACCCTAAATGCACAAGGGCGTGCACTTGGAATGGATACAGCCAGTTTATCAAAGCAAGTACTGCAAGCCTTTGGTGGTGCAGTTGTACAACGCTACCAACGTAATAAAGACGAAGTTAAAGTACGTGTACGCTACCCAGAAGATGCTCGTAAAACACCTGCCGATATAATGCAGTCGCGTATTCGCCTGCCTGATGGCACCGTTGTACCGCTAGTTAACGTAGCCACAATTAGCAGTGAATATCAGCAAGATGAAATAACCCGCATTGATGGACTACGTGCAATTTATTTAAGCGCCCAAGTAGATAAAAACGTGATTGCTCCAAACGAGTTAGTTGCTAATTTAAAGCGCGACTTAATTCCAGAGTTAACACAGCAATTTCCTAATTTAAGTGTGTATTTTGCAGGAGAGGCAGAACAACAAAGCGAAACCACCAGTTCAATGAGCACTATGTTTGTAGCGGCTTTATTAGTGATTTACGTGCTGCTGGCTATTCCGCTTAAATCGTACATTCAACCTGTACTAATCATGGTGGCAATTCCGTTTGGTATTGTGGGCGCTATTTTAGGGCATTGGTGGAACGACTTAACCATTAGTATATTGTCGTTAAATGGTATTTTGGCGCTCAGTGGGGTAGTTGTAAACGACAGCCTATTACTTGTTTCGCGCTTTAACGAACTAGTAAAAGAGGAGGGCATGAGCACGCACGATGCCATAGTTGAGTCGTGTACGAGTCGTTTGCGTGCGGTATTACTTACCTCAATTACAACTTACGCAGGCTTAGTGCCGCTACTTAGCGAAACCTCAATGCAGGCACAGTTTTTAATCCCTGCTGCGGCATCACTTGGCTACGGTATTTTGTTTGCCACGGTTATTACCTTAATACTTATACCGGCATTATTGATGATTCAAACCGATGCTAAACGCGGTATTGATGCTGTGCTAAAATCGCTAGGTGCTAAAAATAAAACGCAGGAAACAGCCTCTTAATGATAAACGTACTACTGGTTGAAGACGACATAGACTTGGCAACCACCATTGTTGATTATCTCGAAATTGAGTCAATAGAGTGTGACCATGCAAGCAATGGCGTAATGGGTTTAAATTTAATAGAACGTAATCAATATCAAATGATTATATTAGATGTAAACATGCCCAAAATGGACGGTTTAACCATGTGTAAAACATTGCGTGAGCAAGGCATTGATATACCAGTATTAATGCTGACAGCGCGCGATAGCCTCGACAATAAGCTTGAGGGGTTTGCAGCCGGTAGTGACGACTATTTAGTAAAACCATTTGCCATGAAAGAGCTAGTAGCGCGGGTTCAAGTATTAGCAAAGCGTAAAAGTGGTGAGGTAAAGCGACTTACATTTGCTAACTTAACACTTAATTTAACCGCGCATACAGCAACAGTGGCAGCGCACAGTTTAAAGTTATCACCCATTACTTTTAAGTTATTAGAAGTGCTTGTACGAGAGCAGCAAAAACCGGTAACCCGACAAGTAATTATGCAAGCAATATGGGGCGACGATCAGCCAGACAGCAATAGCTTAAAAGTGCATATTCATCATTTGCGTAAACAGCTAGAGCAAGCGCATTGCCAAGCCGTACTAGAAACAATACCCAGTGTAGGGTTTGCGCTAAAATTAAAAAATGAGACACAAGCATGAAAATTAGACCCAGCCTGAGGTTGTATTTTTTTGCCACCATGGTGCTTTTAAGTTCATTAATGGCAATTGGCTTTTCGTTTTTAAGTGTTAATTATTTTATTGATGGCTTAGACCGAGGGTTAAACGGAGTTATGTTTGAGCTTTCGCAAACCACTGAGATTGAAGATGGGCAGCCAAAAAATATTGTTGGATTTAATGTGGCGAGCCGTTGGGAAGACATGCCAGAAATAATACAGCAAAAATTTGAAGTAGCGCCAAATGAAGCAGGTGTACTACAAAAAGTGAAAGATAATACCTCATTGTTTACTATGCCTGCAGACTTGTTTTTTGTTGTTTACTATCAAAACCCAAATGGCGAGGCGCGTTATATATCGCGCATTATGCTTGAAAAAGATCGCCCTAAAAGAATGGGAAGTGTAAAACCAATACACCGCATGACATTGATAGCCATTACTGGTTTTGCAGCCATTGCCTTATTTACCTTCTTTTTGTTTATGGTAATGAAAAAAATAGCTAAGCCAGTAGAGTCACTACGTGGTTGGGCTAAGTCGTTAAATCAAAAGAATTTACAAAACACGCCGCCCGACTTTACCTATAACGAACTAAATACCTTGGCAACGTTAATACGCAGTAGCTTGCTTTCTGCTCACGACAGCCTTGAGCGAGAACAGCGCTTTTTAAGTTATGCGAGCCACGAGTTACGTACACCAATTTCGGTTATTCGCAGCAACGTTGAGTTACTTAACCGTTTAAGCGAAAAAGCGCCTTTAAGCGATAAACAACACCTTACACTGCAGCGAATAGAGCGCGCCGGTTTAACCATGAGCGATTTAACCGAGACGTTATTGTGGCTTAGCAGAAATGACGACCAGCAAAGTGCACCAGAGCCCGTAAACCTAGCCGAAAAAATAACGACCTTGGGTAACGAACTCGATTATTTACTCAATTCAAAACAAGTTGATGTACTTATAAATACCGATAACCAAAATACGACTATTAATACCGAAGCCACCGCATGCCACATTGTGCTTACTAACTTAATACGTAATGCGTATCAGCATACGCAACAAGGGCAAGTGCGAATTACTCAGCAGGGTAGCCGTGTGATTATAGTAAATAGCAGCGAACAAACTGATATGCCACACACTGCTAATAACACAAACAAGCCTGCCAATATTGGCTACGGTTTAGGGTTGGAGTTAAGCGAAAAAATAATAAAACGACACGGTTGGGTATACGAAGTAAACGACATGCCTGGGCGTTATGAAGTGGTGGTCGATTTTAGTTAATACGCTTTTTTTAATACTTAGAATACTTAGATTTAAAATATAAAACCGCGCTAAGGCACTTTTAAAAAAGCTTTAGCGCGGTTTTTTATATTCAAAAATATTTAATTTAACGCTGAGAATATAGAAACTTAGTGATTTATTTAGCAAAGTATCTGTTAATGAGCCTTACAATGCCAATGATCATCGTGTTTAGTGCACGCTTGTTTTGTGGGCTTGGCTTTTACGATAATAATGTTGAGAGAGTTGTGCTCAGTTACTAAAGCAGGCGTAACTACTTTAACGACTTTTTTATGTGGTTTATGCGCACTGGGACCATGTTGATATACAGTGCAGCCGCTCATAATAAGCGCGGTCGTCATTACTAAAACTATTTTTAAAGATAAGTTCATGTTTATTAGTCCTATGTAGCTTAACACTAGGGCGTGTTGAACTTTGGTGGTTGAATTTGCAGCAGTATGTTTGGTTTTTAGGCAAGGCAGAGCCTATGTAGTGTGGTTATTCCCCGTAAATAGGTGATAACGCAGCATAAAGACCAAACATGCGCTGCCCTTTGGGTTCTTTCTAGGGACGATTAACTCTTTGTTACTCGGTTTTTACTTAGCCCACTAGGTTACAAACCTCGCGCCGCGATTTAATCGCCCCTAGATTGAACAAATTTCAATCCACAAAGATCAACACGCCCTAAGCCTAGGATAAACTTTTTTTTGTATAGTGCTGTAAGCAAACGTAAGGATATTGTAAAGGTGGTTTATATGGCTTTTGATGTCATTTAACTAATTAATAAGTACATTGGTACTGCGTTAAATACGCCAATACCAATGCTTATAATATTGAGTTTAGAGCTCAGAGCTTAGTCCGCTGAGTTCAAGCTTATAAATCGCTGCGCCAACCCATACCAGACTCTTCCATTAAACGCTCGTACACGCCTTCTATGTTAAGTGGTAACCATGCATCAAACTGTTTAAAGTCACTAAATTGGTCTAACTTTACATTTTGTTTAATTTCGTCAAGCGTATTACCGGCTAAAACGCCTGCTGTTACTTGGCTATACAAAAGCTCTAAATAACTTAAGTAACGCGCTACACCAGCCTTGCTGCCAATATCGGCATGTCCGCCTACAAAAGTATTAAAGTCGTATTTGAGTACCGCTTGAGTTGAATTAATCATGCCTTGAATATCGTAACTCCACAGCTTTTGCCACGGCATTCTGCCAATAATAATCCAATCAACTACAAACAACGTTTTTTGCTTTTCGAATAATATACTAACCGAACCACGACCATCGTTTGGACCATGATAGTTAAGTTTTACTGTGGAATCACTAAGAGTAAGCAGTAGCTCGTCATCAAAAGTAAGGCTGGGTATTACCGTTTTCATTTGTGTGTTTTTAATATCTTGCGCAGCGAGTTTATGCGCTACAAAAGTGGTGTGCGGGCTTTTAAATACCTCGGCGCCGTAAATATGATCGCTGTGATTATGGCTATAAATTACATATTTTACCGGTACGTTAAAGCGAGTTTTAATTTGCTTGTTTAACCAGGTGGCTGCTTTTTTATTAAGCGGGTCGGTAACAACTGCGCCCTCAGGAGTGATTAAAAATACGGAGCGGTGTCTGTCGTCTATAAAGCGGTGGAGGCCGTCCCCTAAGTCTTCTATTTCATAGGCTTGTGTGGCAAAGCCTATAAATAATAGGGCTGTAGTTAATAGTTTTTGTAGCAAGCGGGGCATACACCATTCCTTTTAAAATTGATTAAATTAATAACGCTATTAAAAGAAGAAAGCATAAAGCTGTAAAAAATTTCAGTTGCTAGTTAAATTAAAACTTAAACCTTAAAACTTAAACCTAAGCCTAAACTTAAGTAAAATGATCAAATATAAGGATGAAATAAAAAGCCATTATAAAAATGGCTTTAGATAGGTTGGTTGGGTTTATCTTTGTGTTAGTTGTTGGTTTATTTCTTCAAAGATACTGGCATCATCTATGGTTGAAGGTATTTGTAGCTCTTCGCCATCAACTAGTTGACGTAAATTTTTACGCAGTATTTTACCCGAGCGTGTTTTGGGCAACCTATCTACGCTAACTATATTTTTAAGGCACGCAATAGCGCCAATCTGATTACGAACACTTAAAACAAGCGCTTGTTCTACGTCGGTACTTGAGCCCATAAAATCATTTTTAAGCACGATCATTCCCATAGGGAGTTGCCCTTTTAGAGGATCGTTTACACCAAAAACAGCGCATTCAGCAACAGCAGGGTGCGCAGCTACTATTTCTTCCATTTCGCCGGTAGAAAGCCTATGTCCTGCTACATTTATAACATCGTCTGTTCTGCCCATAATAAATAGGTAGCCGTCTTCATCAATATAACCACCATCGCCAGATAAATAATAACCTTCGTATTCATTTAGGTAGCTTGCTTTAAAACGAGCGGTATCTTGCCAAATGGTTGGAAGGCAACCCGGTGGAAGGGGCAGTTTAATTACCACGGCGCCTTGCTCGTTAGCTGCGCATTCATTGCCATCCATATCCAATATTCGCACGTCAAAACCTGGAGTAGGGACGGTAGAGCTGCCAGGTTTTGTTGCTAAGTACTCAAGCCCTATAGGGTTACAAGCAATAGCCCAGCCAGTTTCGGTTTGCCACCAATGATCGAGCACTGGCAGTTTGGTTTTTTCTTTAAGCCACTCGTAAGTGGGAGGGTCTAACCGCTCGCCGGCTAAAAACAAACGTTTTAAGCTAGAGGTATCGTATTGATTAAAACCATCGGCATTTGGGTCTTCTTTTTTAATTGCTCTAAAGGCGGTGGGGGCACTAAATAATGCATTTACTTTATACTCTTCAACCACGCGCCAAAATGCACTGGCGTCGGGTGTTTTAACCGGTTTACCTTCATATAATACGGTCGCGCAGCGATACATTAGCGGTGCGTAAACTATATAAGAGTGCCCAACTACCCAGCCAATGTCAGACGCTGCCCAAAATACGTCGCCGGGCTTCATACCATAAACGGTTGCCATGCTGTATTGCATTGCCACTGCGTGACCGCCATTTTCGCGCACTACGCCTTTGGGTGTACCCGTTGTACCTGAGGTATATAAAATATAAAGCGGATCGTTACCATTTACAGGCACCGGATCTGCGATTGCAGCTGTTTGCATTGCCTGAGTCCAATCTATATCTCGTTTAGGCTTAAGACTGGCGGTTACTTGTGGGCGCTGATAAATAACGCAGTGTTCTACTTTGTGCGAAGCTAAGTCTATTGCGTTATCAATAAGTGGTTTGTATTCAATAACGCTGTTTACTTCAACACCGCATGAGGCGCTAAGTATAAGTTTGGGCTTGGCATCATCAATGCGTACAGCCAATTCGTGTGCAGCAAACCCACCAAATACCACCGAATGAATAGCACCAAGGCGAGCACACGCCAACATACCAATAACCGCTTGTGGGATCATTGGCATATAAATAACAACGCGGTCGCCTTTTGTAACACCTAACGATTGTATTACGCCTGCAAATTTAGCAACTTCTTGTTGTAGTTGTGAGTAGCTATAAGTTTGCTTTGTATTAGTGACTGGAGAGTCGTAAATCAGTGCAGTTTGCTTGCCAAATCCGGCAATAACGTGTTGGTCTAGCGCTAAAAAACTGGTGTTTAATTGCCCGTCGCTAAACCAATGATAAAGCCCGTCGTCGTCTTGTGTGTATGCTTTTGTGGGGGTTTTATACCACGGAATATTTTTACTTTGTTCGAGCCAAAATTGGGCTGGGTTTTGCTTAAAGGCATTATATTGCTGTTTATATTTGCCTGACATGTAAGGCTCCTAAAGCTAAATTTGTGTGTGAGAGACCTTACAAAATGTAGGCTTTTTTTAGCAAGCAAGCTATTCGACCTTGGTCGGTTAAAAGTTAATCAACACACTGGTTTTAAAAATACAAAATTGACAATACAAAGCGTGTGGTTCAGCATGGCGGGCAGTAAAAATAAGAGAAAATACGATATGAGTAACTTAGTAAGAGTAGGGGTTGCGGTTATCATAAAGCATCAAAACACAATTTTACTAGGTGAGCGCATTGGCGCGCATGGTGCTAATACATGGGCAACACCTGGTGGACATTTAGAGTTTGGTGAAAGTGTTGAGCAATGTGCAATACGAGAAGTGTTTGAAGAAACAGGTTTAAAGGTAAGTAAAATTACTAAGCTTGATTTTACCAATGATATTTTTACAGCTGAAAACAAACACTATATTACGCTGTATGTAAAAGCTGATTTTGAAGGCGGAGAGCCTGAGCTTAAAGAGCCTAATAAATGTTTAAAGTGGCGCTGGTGCGATATTAATAATCTACCAACGCCATTGTTTACATCACTAAAAAATTACTTATCTGAAGCTGTTTAGCCTAATAAGTTATTTTGTTGGCGGTGTCGCTGGGCTTAACTCCAGTTTACTAAAGCTTACTTGAGCGTAATCGCCATTTTGTTTATCTGTAGTCCAATCGCCAGTACCTAAACAACCTGGGTACCAAATACCTTTGGCGCTTTTAGTACTACATTGGTTATAAGCGCCGGCTTTAAAGTAATGCCAATCTGCAGCGTAACCATGTGGATGATCTTTTTCGTCCACTTTGCCATAAGCATCTACGTTATTACCTAAGTTAATAGAGTAGTTAACGTCTTCTTTCCCTTGTGCGCTAAATGTAAGGTGCATAACGTTTTTATACACATTTACCGTGTAGCTAAATTCTTCACCTAGTGCAATACCGGCACTGCCAGGCTCGTTAGGATTTTCCCATGTATTACCCCAAACTGGGTAAGTAATGTCTGTACGATCAGGATTGGTTTTAGGTAAATTACGTTCGTAGTTCCAAAAAACTGAGCCTGTTTTGTGCCCTGGCCATTTTTTGTAATATATTTTAAGTGGCTCATTACCCCAACCAAATCCAAGTTTAGTATCAATAAGTGCCTGATCTTTACCTGCGTGAATTTGCCCTACAACAACCGAGTAAGCGGCTTTTTTATCAGGGTCGGTAGCGCGTAGCGCAACATGATCTACTTTTAACGTTGCCTCCATTTTTCCACCAACAGAACCAAATCGGTCAGATAGCGGGTGAACAGCTAAAGCAAAATTGTTTTTAGAATGTTTAGTTTTAATTTTAGTATTTGATCCACGGATCATCTGTCTAAGTTCACTACGGGTATTAGTAGAGTTAGCACTTGTAAGCGCTTTATTAGGGGAGGTAAATACCATGTAGCCTTTTTCATCAAGGTAGAAAAAATCAGGGTGTGCGTAAGTCTGAATTTCTTCTACATCTATTTCATCAATTTTACCGTCGTTGTTTAAATCTACTGGTACATTTATTTTCCAGTGTGATAAATCAAATTTACTTGCAGGTACTGGTGCATCGCTTTGCTGGTTATTGCTTTGCGTGCTTGTACAAGCGGTAAAAAGTAAAGGGGTGATAACGGCTAAAGCCGTAAGTTTAAATGTGGATGTATTTTTTATCATTATTGTCTCTGTGTGATGAAGTAAAAATTGCGCGGTACTGATATCGCTTAACTTTAATCTAACATACCAATTTAAAAATTAAAACTTACCAATTTGTGATTTTTTAGAATGCATTACTATTTACATACTTGGCTTTTGGTTAACCAATTATTTTGGTTGTTTTTATTACATATTTTTGTGGGTATTGAGCTAGGGGGCAGGAGTTTTTGTAATATAGCTTGGTATTCAACACTTACTTTTGTGTTTTTAATACTCTAATAGGTTACTAAGTAGTGCGTTTGTTTAGAGTAAAATAAAGAGTTGTAAGCTGTAACTTAATTGATTGGCTTTTTACTTCTAGGTGCGCCAAGGGTGATACAAATATGGCAAATACATACCGATAAAAATGCACTTATTCCAAGTGCGCCACCATAGCCATCAAGCCGTGGGACTAAATACTCAAAAAGTATTGAAAAAATAATAGCGGAGTTAGTCACTGTATATATGCCAAAACGGTGTGGGGCGCTCATACCTATAAAGGTACCGCCAAAAAATATAATGCTGTAAAGATCTGGATTTAAATTTAGCGCGCTAAAAATTAAGTAAGCAATTATAGACAGCGAAGCAGAAGCTCTTATGGCGTCAAAGCGATTATGCTTTGCTAAAAAAAAGGTTAAGAATGCGCCAAGCAGTGTTAAAAGAGGATACTCAAGGCTCATAGTACAATTCCTTTAGCTAAAACAAATATAGCAACGCTTGCAAAGGCAACGCTGCCAAGTTTTCCACCAAAACCAGTAAACATATTCATAGTAAGCACATACAAACTAGCGCCTATAAGCGAAATAATCGCAATTTCCCAATAACTGGTTATTAAATTAGTAGAGCACATACCAGCAAAACTACCTGCATAAATAGCAGCATAAGGATGATTTTTAACACTTTTAGGAAACGGTATAAATGATCCGATAAGTCCTGTTAATGCTGCCGAAATAACTAACGGCACATTAAATGTTGTATGCATCACAAAGCAGGATATAAAACCCATAAAAAAAGTGATGTATTTTAAAGATAAGAATTTAATCATAGTGCGCGCATTTTAAAGTAACCCTTTTAGGTTTAAAAGCATTGCCTGCAAATATAATGGCATAAGTAATGATTAATTTTGATAAGGCTAGGGGCTGTTGATCTTTGTAGTATATATATTAATCAGCCCACATTGGTAGCCACATCATAGTAAATGCTAAAGCGAGCATGGAATGATAATTCCGTTCAAGCTTTTCATACCTTGTAGCTATCCCTCTATATTGTTTGAT
>NZ_JADYXF010000166.1:0-546 GCF_015864385.1 Pseudoalteromonas sp. SWXJZ94C | reverse complement strand
AACAAAACCGTAGGTGCGATTTTACATCGCGCTCATCTAACCTTAACCACTAAACACCGAGGCGCTGATTGAACACAATTAATCACTTCTACTTATCTTCTCTTTCACTTTTCAGTGGTAATACAATCTAGTAAAAGCGAGGTATAAAACCTCACCTACATTAAAACAAACACCGCTCTTAACAAAACCATAGGTGCGATTTTACATCGCGCTCATGTAACCTTAACCACTAAGCACCGAGGCGCAGATTGAACACAATTAATCACTTCTACTTATCTTCTCTTTCACTTTTCAGTGGTAATACAATCTAGTAAAAGCGAGGTATAAAACCTCACCTACATTAAAACAAACACCGCTCTTAACAAAACCATAGGTGCGATTTTACATCGCGCTCATGTAACCTTAACCACTAAGCACCGAGGCGCAGATTTAACACAATTAATCACTTTTCGGTGGTAATACAATCTATTAAAAGCGAGGTATAAAACCTCACCTACATCAATGCAAAAACCGCACTCAACAAAACCGTAGGTGCGATTTTACATC
>NZ_JADYXF010000165.1:0-556 GCF_015864385.1 Pseudoalteromonas sp. SWXJZ94C | reverse complement strand
AAGCAACACGCAATACACCGTCATTGAATCTTACTCTGAGCATGACTTCAAAGTAGAGATGAGTGTATCTGCGCATGCCAGAAAACAAGACCCTTCGCTTCCTGAGTGCTGGCAGGCCAGACTGGTTCTTTATCCTGAGCCAATGGGGCCTGGAAAAATAAAAGGTCTGCTGTGCTCTTTGGATGATAAACAGGTTTTTGGTGCACAGGCCATTCTTGATGTCTATTTCGAGCGCTGGGAAATTGAAAATAGCTATGGAGAAATAAAACACCAGATGCTTGAGGATAGTATTCTTTTGCGTAGTCAGACTGTGGATGGAGTCAATCAAGAGCTATGGGGTATATTGCTAGCCTACAATTTAATTCGAGTAGAGATAAGTCGAATAGCCAAAGAGGCTAAAGTCTCCCCGCTGAGAATTAGTTTTGTCATGGCTTTGCGGGATATACAGGATGAAATACTCTGGTGTGCCATCGCTTCGCCAGGTTCAATTCCAAAGAAATTAAGGGCAATGCGAGAACGAGTGAAACGTTATATTCTTCCAGAAAAAAGAAAACGG
>NZ_JADYXF010000164.1:0-556 GCF_015864385.1 Pseudoalteromonas sp. SWXJZ94C | reverse complement strand
TGGACATTGTTCAACAGTCCACTAAAAACTTATTATCGGTGCAAAGTTGTTACATGCGTCATCTTGGTTATAAGCTCAGTAGCAACAAAATAAAGCAAATGGCTGCTATCAGAAAAGGCGTTGATACTGAGCAGGTACACGCAGACTTTAGCTCAATGAATACAGCACTGTCAGTCATTTCTAACCTCTCATTAATACGTTGTGCTCAACAGCAAATTAATGTGATAGAGGGCGCTATTTTAAAACAAACATCACTCTCCCCTGAATTTATAAACCTATCCAGTATTGATGGAATTGGAAATACTTTAGCACTGACTATTATGTTAGAAACCGGCACGATTAAACGTTTTGATAGCCCAGGTAATTTCTCATCGTATTGTCGCTGTGTTAAAGGGGCAAGGTACAGTAATGGAAAGAAAAAAGGCGCTACGAATCAGAAAAATGGTAATCGTTATTTAGCGTGGGCTTTTACTGAGGCCGCTAATTTTGCAATTCGTTATAACCCAACAGTTAAAAAATATTATCAACGAAAACTGGCTAAAACAAACAAGGTAGT
>NZ_JADYXF010000163.1:0-556 GCF_015864385.1 Pseudoalteromonas sp. SWXJZ94C | reverse complement strand
ATTAGAGCTGGTTTTACTTGTAGGCGTACAGCTTGCTGACGCGACGAGCAACGCTCGTAAATAAAGTATCAGTTATATCGGTGGTAAATAATTAGAAGCTACGCTTCTCACGCGAGCAGGCTCAGCGTCTACAGATTGCCGTCTGTTATTTCACTTTATTTCAGGCACAAAAAAACCGACTTAATGTCGGTTTGTTTATGAAAGTGGTGAGCGCAGGACGTATCTTGTAAGAGTGAACCTCCGACTTCTTGGTTCTCAATCCTCCTAAACTCTACACTTCACTTTATTTTAGGCACAAAAAAACCGACTTAATGTCGGCTTGTTATGAAAGTGGTGGGCGCAGGACGTATCTTGTAAGAGTGAACCTCCGACTTCTTGGTTCTCAATCCTCCTCAACTCTACACTTCACTTCACTTCACTTCACTTTATTTTAGGCACAAAAAAACCGACTTAATGTCGGTTTGTTTATGAAAGTGGTGGGCGCAGGAGGATTCGAACCTCCGACCGCTCGGTTCGTAGCCGAGTACTCTATCCAGCTGAGCTATGCACCCACTTT
>NZ_JADYXF010000162.1:0-582 GCF_015864385.1 Pseudoalteromonas sp. SWXJZ94C | reverse complement strand
ATGCAAAAGGATGAAGATGATGTGCCTTGGAATAAAGCGCGTTTTGAAATAACTTCTGAAGGTGATTTTTCAATTGATTTTAAATATGATGAAGACTTTGCTTATTTAAATTCACTAGATCCTGATAAAGATAAGTATCCTAGCTCGGATGAAATTTTAGCAATAGAAACATGGGAAGGTTTACCTGAAAGTTACCCTAGGTATTGGGCAAAAACGCTATTAGTGCTTCCAAATGTAAATACGTTAACGAGAGCGGATGTGTCTGCATTTACTTTAAAACATAATAACTCAGCATTGTTGAAAGAGTATTGGCAAGATAAGTACTCTGATAATTCAATGCAATTATGGGCAGAGGTGAAGAAAACTTATAAAAATAAAGCAGAAAACAAATATAATATTGATGAATTAATATTTGTTCTTAATTATGACTTTGCAGTTATGCCTTATCAAAACGCAGAAAAAGACGACTTAGGATTTTATAAGTGGATATTTATAGAAATTTCTAAATTAAGTTAAGATTAAAATAAAAAAACAAAGACATATATGGAAAAAGAAAGAAATAACAAAGACACCCACTTTAAA
>NZ_JADYXF010000161.1:0-590 GCF_015864385.1 Pseudoalteromonas sp. SWXJZ94C | reverse complement strand
CTATTGCAAGAAAGCGTCAGGTAAGTTTGGTTGATACAAAATATTATCACTGTATTTCACGCTGTGTACGTCGTGCCTTTCTGTGTGGTGAAGACCACTTTACAGGTAAGTCTTACGAACATCGACGAGGTTGGGTTAAAGATAAGGTACTTGAATTAGCAACGGTATTTTGTATTGATGTATGCGCTTACGCAGTAATGAGTAACCACACCCATTTAGTACTGTATATTGATGATAAAAAAGCAAATAGGCTGAATGATAAAGCGATTATTATTCGCTGGCATAAACTCTGTAAAGGCACCGTACTGACGCAAAAGTACATACAGGGTGAAAAGCTAAGTAAAGCTGAGCTTATCTTTTTTAATCAAACAGTAAACAATACCGAGAGCGCTTATCAAGTATCAGTTGGTTTATGCGGTTGTTAAACGAAGGTATTGCGCGCAGAGCGAACAAAGAAGATAACTGCACAGGACGATTTTATTCGTTGCCATCCATGGCGCTCACCCTTCGGGCCGCCTAAGGCGTTCAAAGTTGTTCCATACAACTTTGTGGGAGGGGCGCTTTACGTCTCAAGCATTATTAGATGAAGC
>NZ_JADYXF010000017.1:0-92243 GCF_015864385.1 Pseudoalteromonas sp. SWXJZ94C | reverse complement strand
GTTGTATCACCTGCAATAACAAACTGCGTTACCGCGAGGGTATCGCCATCTATATCGGTGTCATTAGTAAGCACATTGCCAGTGGCTGGGGTATCTTCTGTTACTGAAATTGGGCCATCATTAATGGCTTCAGGCGCATCATTAGCAGGTACCATATTACTAAAGCTAAGTATTGCCGTATCAGTGCCGCCATTATTGTCAGTAATGGTGTAAGTTGCGCTGGGCACTGGACCGGTGTAATTAGTAGCTGGGGTGAAGGTAAAACTACCATCAGCATTAATGAGTAACGCACCGACGCCCGCAATTGTTGCTGTTGTTCCGGAGTTATAAACCGTGGTGTCCCCATCGATTACAAATTGCGTCACATTAAGCGTATCGCCATCTATATCGGTGTCGTTGGTTAATACGTTTCCATTTACAGGGGTATCTTCTGTTACTGAAATTGGACCATCATTAACGGCTTCAGGCGCATCATTAGCAGGTACTGCATTACTAAAGCTAAGTATTGCCGTATCAGTGCCGCCATTATTGTCAGTAATAGTGTAAGTTGCACTGGGCACTGGACCGTTATAGTTTGTATCTGGCGTAAAGGTAAAAGTCCCATTAGCATTTATTAATAAACGACCAATACCGGCAAGCGCAGCAGTCGTTCCCGCACTGTAAACCGTAGTATCTCCATCTATTATAAATTGCGTCACAGCAAGCGTATCGTTATTGGCATCAGTGTCGTTACTTAGTACGTTTCCACTAACAGGGGTATCTTCAGTTACAGAAACGGGTCCATCATTATTAGCAATAGGTGCATCGTTGGCTGGAATCACATTACTAAAGCTAAGTGTTGCCGTATCAGTACTGCCATCCCCATCAGAAATAGTATAAGTTGCACTCGGTACAGGACCTGTATAGTCCGTATTAGGCGTAAAGGTAAAAGTACCGTTATTATTAATTAATAAACTACCAACACCATTAATTGTTGCAGTCGTTCCTGCATTATAAACAGTGCCATTACCCGCAATTACAAATTGCGTCACAGTAATTGTATCGCTATCAACATCAGTATCATTGGTTAATACGTTCCCATTTACAGGGGTATCTTGATCAACTGAGATAGGGCCATCATTCGTAGCCACTGGTGCATCATTAATAGGAATAACTTCGATAGTTGCAATAGCAGTATTAGAATTGGATTCACTATCATTGACTGTTACTTCAATACTGCGTGATATTACACTTGGATTTTCACCAGTATTTTCGAATTCAATTGTTTGGATAGCAGCTTCGTAATCAGCTAATGTGGCTATACCAGAAAGAGTTACGGTTGTACTCGTTAATGTATAAGTTATACCGCTTGATAGTGTGCCACTCGTTGCGGCAGAACCATTAACAAGTAATCGATCATCTGTTTGAGGATTAGCCAATACTATTGATGCAGACGCCATATTTGTATTATCGTCGTCATCTATAGCTATATCAGTAGAAGCTATTGCTACCGGAGGACCATTTTCGGTAAAAGTATTATTAAAGTTATATTCAGGACTCGTGGTAAAAATTTGTAAATCATCAAATATGACCGTTCCACCATCACTGTCATATAGGTAAACGCGCATTTGATAGTTTGTGTTTGCTGATATTTCAAAATGATCAATATTTTGAAAAACACCATCGTAAGTGCTACCACCAGCTACGGCGGCTTGATGATCTTCTATCAAGGTGTTGAATGTTGTAAAATTATCGCTTGAAATATCAATTGCAATTTTATAACCGACAGTTTCAATCCAGTCGGCGTTATATATTGCGTTAATGCTAACAGGGTTAGCAAAATCTGATGCCGTAGTAAAACCGTATAGAATAAAATCTTGATTAGCACGAGCTGTTGCTAAGTCGCTGGCTGTTACACCTTCAACCTGTACTCTTGTATTATCATAAATTCCAGAAAGACCAGGACCAAACATCTCATCACTACCACTTACTACAGATCCGCTATTGAAGTCGGTTGCACTAGGTGTATTGAATGGCGAGTTGTGTTGCCAGCCTACAGCTGTTTCAGTATCCCCATCATTATTTAAATATATAACAGGGACTGAATTCGCCTCAAGTGAAACCTTAATATTACCATCTGATTCAGAGCCCGCAGCATCGGTCCCTGCTACTACACTGTTTGAAATTGCAGAGGCGTGAACGAACGAGCCGCCACCGCCACCACCGCCATTTCCACCGGCAGAACCGCCGCCAGAATAACCACCACCCCCACCTGAAAATGAAGGAGATGCACCACCACCGCCAGTTAAGCCTCTACCGCCATCTGAACCGCTTAAATCACCAGTACCACCATTTGCCAGAGTAACTCCATCGTTAGGAGTAAGGTCTGCAGCAGAACCACCCGTACCTAATCCAGATTGTCCAGCAGAATTAATACCACCGCCACCTGAACCCGCAGCAGTGCCAGTACCACCACCGCCGTTGCCATTTGTTCCAGCTGCACCGCCAGCGACACCGCTACCATCGTCGCCAAAAGTAACGCTATTACCGCCGCCGCCACCGCCGCCAATAGCATCATCACCACCGCCACCAGCTCCAGCAACAAGTACCAATACATCATCAATAAATACACCAGTGCTGCCACCGCCGCCAGCACTTGTCCCCGTACCTGAATCAATAGGATCACCAGCCTCACCAACAACGAATCGGATAATTTGCCCTGCAGTAACATTAAAAGTCCCTGTTACCGTTGCACCTTGACCACCGTCTGAGCCACTACCGTTGCCACCATCACCACCTTGAATTGTGATAGTAATAACACCGTCAGCAGTAACTACATACTCACCCGTTTGAGGACCTGATGTGTTAACTGGAGTTGTCTCAAGCGTACCTGAAAAATCTTCAGCAACTAAAGTTGCATTATTTATTTCACCAAGCTGAGTCTCGAGAACCCAATCACCACCTTTATCTGCTGCGCCTGTTATGTTGTTAGATGCAGCAATATCCGCTTTTGTTGTATCGGCAAGAGCTTTAATTGCTTCAGAACCTTCGGCTCCCGCAGCAAAATTACAGCCGTATACAAGCATATCGCCATCTTCTGATAAGCTTTGGCCAATACGTAAAAATAAAGAAGCTTGTTCGCCTTTAATTGAATCGGCAGTTACTTGCGTTCCGGCAATAGACAAAACGCCTTTGTCACCATGGCTGAGAATATGAATTGCATCAATGTCTGTACGACCTTCTAATGCATCAGCAATTTGTTCAATTCCGCCTTTTTCTGAGTCAATAAATATAATTTCTATACTTTGGTCTAATGCTGAAGCAAGTTGATCTGCATTATCAATACTGAGATCAATAAATGCGATTTCTACTCGATCATTATTTTTAAAATCATCAATAGGGTAGGCGGTTACTTCATCTTCGGCTTCAGTAGCTGTTGAATTAATATCTTCATTTGCTCGATTCGATGATGGTGGTAACTGGGCTATGTCGAATGATTGCGTAGATTCATTTTCGATGAAAACTGATTCTGTAGTTGAAAAATTTTCCTGCATAAATGCATTAACTTGGGCATTTACAACTTGTTCAGAAGCAACTTCCACAGCTGTAACTGCACCAGCAGCATCAAACATAAAGCGAGGCTCGAGGGCAATAAGGTGCCTATATGATGTAGACGTTTCAGAACGTTTTTTTGAAGATTCTTTTTTATACTTCTGAAACAAAATAGAAATAAAATTCATAAACTAAACAGACCCTTATATTTACAATATAATTTAGCTTAGTTGTTAATTTTGGTTAATCCAGAATTAAGGTTGAAATAAATTAAATATCTTTTCTGTTTATTTCGTTTATAAAAACAGTCTGACTTTCAATAGTTACATCAATGAATTTTTTTCTATCTAGTTGTAAATTAATAATAAATGTTGATTTTCAACTTTTTATATCTTGAGAGTTCAATTTTTTGTAAGCGAAAATTGTAAAATTAAAAATACAGTTATGATCTATTAAAATAATAGATAATTATTAAATGTACCTATTCAGAAAAGACATAAAAAGTAAGTATAAAAGCTCTACAAAGCTGTGATGGTATTCGAAGTAACATAGTTTCTTTGAGAATAATTTATCTCGAAAATATATTTTTTAGATGGTTAAAAAGTTATTCAAATTATTATTGGTCGTGAATTAATAAATAAAATTCATTTCGGTTCGATATAAATGATAATTGCATTAATATGATTCTTTAGTTAATGGCTTGTTGCTTATCAATTATAAGAAAAATGCTATTTAATAACGTCGCTTCTGTTTTATATTATTTCATCAAAAATTGAAATAAAAAAAGATGCAAAAGCATCTTTTTAGCTGTATTAAATTTATAAATTACCATCATTTGATAATGATGTTATTTATAAAATACTTCTACAGTGCCTTTTACCTTTATAAGTAATGGCTGACCACGACGGTCTAATGCTTTTGGTGCCGCAACTTTAATCCAGCTTTCGCTGATGCAATATTCTTCTACGTCAAAACGTTCTTTACCGTTTAAAAGTACACCAATATCGTGGTCGAATACTGCTTCTACGTAATGCTTGCTACGTGGGTTAATAGAAAGCTGATCAGGAAGTGCTGGTTTTGTTGAATCTGTCATGGTTTTTCATCTGTATTAAAAAAGTTATGCGCTATTGTAGGCAATACATATCGTGCGCTCAAGGTTTTAATCGTAATGCAAAATCATGTGATTAACGAGATTTACATCATTACAGCAAATATGAGCAGCAAAGCAGTATTACAACTAAGTAATAATGGCAAATATAACTCCCGTTCACTTCATATATCAAACCTCTTTGACTTATTGTTGTAATAATTTAGTCATTTTTCTTTCATCAAAATTACCTTTATCAGTCACATCTGTTTTCTATAGTGCAGCGGTTGATCTTTTTTGTGTTTACACATTTCAAAAAATAACCACTAAACAATGGGAATTACGGATGAAAATTAAAAAAGTCGCTGCGGCAATCGCGCTAACGTTAACGTTTAGCGCAGTGAGCCATGCTGATGTACTACCGCAAAGCCAAAAAGACAGCAGCTGGTATAGCGCTGCGCAAACTAAACTAACAACAAAAACAGCACAAGCGCAGGCTACACAAGCCACTAAAGCTAAAAACGTGATTTTATTTGTAGGCGATGGCATGGGTATTTCTACTCTTACCGCAGCGCGTATTTTACAAGGGCAGCGTAATAACCAACCTGGTGAAGAAGGTTATTTAAGCTTTGAAGAGTTCCCATATTCTGCACAAGTTAAAACGTATAACGTAGATGCACAAACACCCGACTCAGCAGGCACAATGACGGCCATTATTTCCGGTGTAAAAACCGATGTTGGCGTTATTGGTGTAGATGAAGATATTGAACGCGGCGTGTGTTCAACAGTGGCAGGTAATGAATTACTTACAGCTACAGAGCTTGCTGAAATTAAAGGGCTATCTACCGGTATTATTTCTACAGCACGTATTACTCATGCAACCCCTGCTGCCACATATGCTAAATCGGCTGACCGTAACTGGGAAGACGTATCAGATATGCCAGAAGATGCAGTAACGGGTGGCTGTGAAGACATTGCATCGCAACTGGTTAACTTTGAAAAAAACCTAGAAGCACGATTTGTAGGGACCGACGTAGACGGCCTTGATTTTGTAATGGGGGGCGGTCGTCGTCACTTTTTACCAAAAGACGAAACAGCTAACTCAACAGATGCAGTAAGTGCTATAGAAGGCGACCGTACTGACGAGCGCAACTTAGTAACTGAGTGGCAAACACAATACCCAGATGCTACGTACGTGATGGATCAAACAGGCTTTGATGCAATAAGCGATGACGCCACTAAAGTATTTGGTTTATTTAACGAATCCCACATGCAATACGAAGCTGACCGCGCAAACGATGTAGCGGGCGAGCCTTCACTTACCGATATGACCACTAAAGCAATTGAAGTGCTTGGTAAAAACGATAATGGATTTTTTTTAACGGTTGAGTCGGGACGAATTGACCATGCGCACCACGCAGGTAATGCATACAACGCGCTTAACGACACCATTGAGTTTGCTAAAGCCGTGCAAGCAGCGGTAGATAACACAAACCCAGAAGAAACCCTTATTTTAGTAACCGCCGATCACAGCCATGTATTTACTATTGCAGGCTACCCTAAGCGTGGTAATCCAATTTTAGGTCAAGTAGTTGCAGTAGGTGCAACAACACCAAGCTTAGCCGCCGACGATATGCCGTACACCACAGTAGGTTACGCAAATGGTTTAGGTTTTAGAAATTTAGTTGATGAAACAGATGCCGATGCTGCTTATGCAACTGGCCCAGTAGCCGGACGTGTAGAGCTAAATGGCGTTGATACAACAACCCCAGGTTTTCACCAAGAAACAACCGTGCCACTCGGTTCAGAAACACATGCCGGTGAAGACATTTCACTACACGCAAAAGGCCCCGGTGCTCAGCTAGCACAAGGCGTAATTGAACAAAACGTAGTGTTTCATCTAATTAATCAAGCTCTTGAACTAACTCAGCAATAATGGCGGCTAACATGAACAAATTAACAGTACTTTCTTTGGCAGTAATGGTCGCGCTAGCAGGTTGCTCAAGTGACGATAACAAAAATGAAAATAATATTATCGCAGTAGATAACGCTATTGCAGTGGGCTCTGAGCAGTGTATTAATGGCGGTGTAGAGACGCAAGTAGGCGCAGATACCAATAATAACGATGTGCTAGACAGCGACGAAGTTAACTCAACTAATTTAGTGTGTAATGCACCTGCAACGTCGTTAACAAGCGAGCAGCTGGCATCACTTACTACCAATACTTGGTTTAGTGAAGCACAAACAAAATTAGGTGCCGCGCAAACAGCCAGTAGCAACATTGTTACTGAGTCAGGCAAAGCTAAAAACGTTATTTTATTTGTGGGCGATGGGATGGGTATTTCTACCATAACCGCAGCACGTATTTTAGCGGGCCAGTTAGAAGGCGAAATGGGTGAAGAGCACCAGTTAAGCTTTGAAACCATGCCTTTTTCGGGCTTTGTAAAAACATACAACGTAGATGCGCAAACGCCAGATTCGGCAGGCACTATGACCGCAATGGCATCGGGCGTTAAAACCGACGCAGGCGTTATTGGTATTGATGAAGCGGTTGAACGTGGTAATTGTGCATCAGGCAAAGGGCACGAACTTGTTACCTCGTTAGAGCTTGCTGAAATTGCAGGCAAAGCAACAGGGATTATTTCTACAGCGCGTATTACTCACGCAACACCCGCTGCAACGTATGCTAAATCGGCAGAGCGTAACTGGGAAGATATCTCCGATATGCCAGAAAGTGCCGCAACGTGTGAAGACATTGCATCGCAACTGGTTAACTTTGAAGCCAACCTAGAAGCACGCTTTAGTGGTGTTGATGTAGACGGTATTGACGTAGTAATGGGCGGCGGTCGTCGTCACTTTTTACCAAAAGATGCCGCGTTTAATTCAGCCGATGCAGTAAGTGCTGTTGAAGGGGATCGTACAGATAACCGCGACTTAACCGCAGAGTGGAAAACGCAATATCCAAATGGCACTTACGTAATGGATCAAACCGGTTTTGATGCAATAAGTGACGACGCCACTAAAGTGTTTGGCTTATTTAACGAATCCCACATGCAGTACGAAGCTGACCGCGCAAACGATGTTGCAGGCGAGCCTTCGCTTTCACAAATGACCGAAAAAGCAATTAACGTGCTTGATAACAACGAGCAAGGTTTTTTCTTAACGGTTGAATCGGGTCGTATTGACCACGCGCACCATGCAGGCAATGCTTATAACGCATTAAACGACACTATTGAGCTTGCTAAAGCCGTTAAAGTGGCAATGGAAAACACTGATCCAGAAGAAACACTCATTGTTGTAACAGCCGATCACAGCCATGTATTTACCATTGCCGGTTACCCTAAACGCGGTAACCCAATTTTAGGTAAAGTGGTTGCAGTAGGCGCTACTGAGCCAAGCTTAGCTGCCGACGATATGCCGTATACAACGGTTGGTTACACCAATGGTGGTGGCTTTAGAAACTTAGGTAGCGAGACAAATGCCGATGCAGGTTATGCCTTTGCACCGGTTACAGGGCGTGTTGATTTAACAGATGTTGATACAACAACACCTGGTTTTCATCAAGAAGCACTGGTACCAATGGGCTCTGAAACACATGCCGGTGAAGACGTAGGCGTTTATGCAATGGGACCAGGTGCACACTTGGTAACAGGCACAAACGAGCAAAGCTTTTTATTTCATGTAATGGACTTTGCCGCTGATTTTGTAAAAGCAGCAGACGAAAAACTAGCGCAATAAATACCGCCTAGTTATAAATTTAGTTAAATATATCTAAATAAAAAACCCCGCCTACTTTGCGGGGTTTTTGTCATTAAACTGACATTTATAATCGTTATGTTATTGCCATAAACTTGAAATATAAATAAGAGATAGCTAAATGAAAAAAGCGTTATTAATAATTGCCACACTTGTAAGTACAAGTAGCTTTGCCTCGCAATGTGATATTGATGCCAAGTATTTAAAAGCCGATTATAAAATTACCAACAGCCATAAAGCGCAGCAAAATAGCGAGTCACTTACCCTTTGGCGAAACAATCAGCAAGTAGCGCATCAAAGTGAAGTAATAACCGAGCTTTGGCAGCATTTAGCTAATAATCAAATACGACCAATACGTTACTTTAACGCCCAGCAACGCGGGATTGAATACCAACCATCTGAAGTACGCGGCGTACAAAACTGGAGTGCTAAAAGTCAGCTGGTGGATAACCACCTAATCAAAAAAATGACGTTAGTAAGCACACAAGGCACAGGCTGCGATGAAGTAAAAAACTATACACTGAGCGAAAATGGCAACGACTTTAACCTTGCCTTTTTTACGCATTCAAAATTAGTTAAAACATTTAGTATTAGTAATAAAAAAAGCCAAACTACTACCTTACTTAGCCTTAATAATGTAAACACTGATGAGCCATTAATTACCGCTCAATTTGCACAGTGGGATCGTTTTCAAACTACCGATTACGCCGACATTGGCGATAACGAAGGCGACCCATTTTTAGCAAAAATGATCAACCTTGGTTTTATAGAGCACAGCGCAACAGGCTTTTATAACCAGCAGGGCGAGGCTATTCAAGGCGGGCACCACCACTAGTTTGTGGAGCTTTTAAATGTTGTAGCTCATAGCTAAAAATGACAGGCGGCTATGAGCTACAAGCTGGTATTCAAAAGTAGATTAATTTAAGCCATTCCCACCCAAGTAACACAATAAACACTTTCCTATTTTTATAAAACACACACTATCAGCCGCATAATATTTATAGTTGGCAATAATTTACACTATTTGATATTAATAGAAGTTCAAACAATAGGGACATTAATACATGAAATATGTTCTCTGATAAAATTGCTATACCTTATGGAGTATTCATGAGTTCCAATGAATCAAACAACCCGTCAATTGACAATTTAATAGGTACATATCATGAGTTGGATACATTAGGGCTAATGAACGAAGATCTCCAAAAAGGTTCTGAAATTTTAGATGTAGTGAGGAAGTTTAATCCTATGTTTAAGGATGAGGCCTGGGTTTTAAATAACTATTTACCTTTTGACAGTTGTCAGAGTGCTTTGTTTTTAGCAGAAAAAGGAAAGTTAGATAAAGCAAATCTCGCTCTTATAGAGGGAGTAACAGATGGCATTGATAAATTCATGTTGCATTTAGCTGGAGCGCCGGCGTTTAACGATCGAAAAGCTATTTTAGAAAATGCACGTGAATTATATTTACAAGGTAATCACTCTGCTGCTGTTTTATTACTACTAATAGCATTAGATGGAATATCAAATGATATAGCAAATTTAGGTATATTTGCTCAAAATTCCGATCTGGGTGCATGGGATTCTATTACCCAATATGAAGAGACATTTACTTATATCCAAGAAAACTTTCTTACCAAGAGCCGAACAAAAACAAACTTGGAAGAAATCTATTTGCCTTATAGAAATGGTATTTTGCATGGTAGAGATGTAAATTTTTCAAACTCACATGTTTCCGCAAAATGTTGGAATATACTGTTCACTTTGCGCACTTGGTATATGGATAAAAAAGATGAGCCTTATAAAAAAAAGCAATTGATAAAAAAAGCGAATCTAAAAAATAAAAATGAGATATACGATCATTACTTAAATAGGTTTCAAGAGCGTTTGAATAAATCCGGACCTACTGAAGACTTCGGGGTACTTGATATAGTGACAACTTTTTTTAATAGTTGGCAGCATCAACAATGGGCAAAAATTGTTCCTCTAATGTATCACCTAGTTGGAAAACATAAAGGTAAGGCAGCACGTGAGGTTAAGGAAAACTACTCTAAGTTTGAATTAAAGGACTATAGAATTATTGGATTTTCGAATGAGAACCCAAGTAGTGCAAGTGTGCAATCTATCTTAAGTGTTTTAACTCATGGGGAGCTTAAAAAACATACTATTAATTTAAGAATTAATTATTCTTGTGATGAGCTTCTAGCAATCCCAATAGGTCACCCAAACGGAACCTGGGGAATTGTCCAAAACTCATTGTCTGAAATTCTATTTAGTGGAAGGAGACAAACTAAAACAGTGGATTGAGTTTATACATCGCAATCCACTATTTTAGTCCATTTAATGCTGTTTTAGCACTATCCGAAGACACTACAAAACCAACTACCTAAATTACTCAAGATGAGCATCATCAGGCTTTTTAGGTTTACTCGCTACTTCTGTTAAGCCATCTTCGCAATCGCCGCTGTCGCAGGTATTTAAATCGCTTTGTGCTTGTTTATCTTGTTGCAGCACTTGTTTTAAATCTTCCATACGTTGGCGCACTGCTACGCCGTAGCTGGCGTCGTCTCCCCATAGTGCAGCAAGTTGCAGTACTGCAGCGCGGTCGTGGTCTCTAAACAGCTTACCGGCGCGCTCTGCATCTTGCTTAGTGTTACCTAGTAACTCGAGTGCTTCTACGGCAAGGTTAATAGCCGAGTCGACTGTTTCGCGGTTAAACGCATCTACTTTTAAATTAAGTAACTGATACGCATGGCGGCGGTCGATTGCGCGAGCAACAATTTTTAACTGCGGGTAGTTTTTATGCGCGAGCTTAATTATCTCAATGGTTTTATCGGGGTTATCAATTGCGATTACTAGCATTTGCGCGGTGTGCGCGCCTGCGGCTTCAAGGAGTTCTTGGCGTGCGGCATCGCCATAAAATACGGTGTTACCAAAACGGCGTAGTAATTCTATTTGGCTAGGGCTGTGATCAAGTACGGTAATTTCGTAGCCTTGCGCGTGCAGTAAACGCCCCATAATTTGACCAAAACGTCCGTAGCCCGCAATAATTACGTGCTTAGCGGTGCTAATTTGCTCTGGCTTATCAAACTCAGGCATAGCACTGCTGCTGCGTTTTTGTATTTGCTCATAAACCATAAGTAATAACGGCGCTATTAGCATTGATACCGCCACAACTAAGGTAACAAGGCTGGTTTGCTCGGGCGTTAAAATACTTAAGGTGGTGGTTACGCTTAGCAGTACAAATGCAAACTCACCCCCTTGAGCAAGTGCTAAGGCAAATAATAACTGCTGTTTACTGTTAATTTTAAAGGTAACGGCAAGGGCGAATAAAATGCAGGCTTTAACTACAATAAGTAAAACCACTAAACCTATAACAGTACTAAACTCGTTAAATAGCAGTTCAAAGTTAATTGATGCGCCAACAGTTATAAAAAACAATCCTAAAAGTAAGCCTTTAAAGGGCTCTATATCGGCTTCTAATTCGTGTCTAAATTCGCTCTCGGCAAGTACAACGCCCGCTAAAAAAGTCCCCAAAGCAGGCGATAAACCAATACTTTGCATAACTAGCGCAATAGCGACCACTAAAAACAGTGCAAAAATAGTAAATATTTCACGCATGTGTGTTTGGGCAATGTATCTAAATAATGGCGCCGATACATATTTACCGCCGGCAATAATAGCGGCAATAACCGCAACCGATATACATACTTGTTGCCATACAGGCCAGCCTGCAATAATCGAATCGCTGATTTCTTTTGTACTAGTTTGCGGGGCAAATGCGAGCAATGGCAATAGGGCTAAAATAGGAATAATTGCGATGTCTTGAAACAGCAATACCGAAAAAGCGTTTTGTCCGGCTTCTTGCTTTAGCCAGCCTTTTTCTTCAAGGCTTTGCAGCACAATAGCAGTAGAGGAGAGCGCCAGCATTAAACCAATGGCGAGTGCGGTTTGCCAATGCATGGCAAAAAACCAATAACAAAATGCAAAAATTGCCGCTGCCGTTAACACAACTTGCAAGCCGCCAAGCCCTAAAATAGAGTGGCGTAATGTCCATAAACGCGAAGGTTGTAGTTCAAGACCCACTAAAAACAGCATCATTACTACGCCAAATTCAGCGAAGTGCATTACATCTGTTTGATCGCCCACAACACCCAGCGCATAAGGGCCAATGAGTATTCCGGCAATTAAATAACCTAACACAGAGCCAAGTCCGACTCGTTTTGCAATAGGGACAGCTACAATGGCTGCTGCTAAATAAATTAAAGCAATTTCTAACACGCGTTTATCCTAAGTCATTCTATTTATGCTCAAGGTATTTGAGCATAAATAGAATGACTTAGGTTCTTATAAAATACAATAATTCATGTGGCTTAAAATACGTTATTTTTAGCTCATACTGTTAGTCAGCTACTTTTACTGAACCGCTAATATTATCGATACTTACATCGCCCGATCCCGACTCAGTAATAGTCAGCCCCTTTGCATGATTAACGCGAATATCACCCGAACCGTCTTCAATTGTTACGCTTGAGTCAATATGCTCAATGATCATGTCGCCAGAGTTATCATCAACATTAACTGCGCCACTTATATGGCTTATCACTAAATCACCCGATCCATCTTCAACGTTTAGCGAACCGTTTATGTTGCTCACGTGCATTTTGCCAGACCCATCGTCAATAGTTGCATTGCCGCTTACGTTGTTTATATGAATACTGCCAGAGCCGTCTGTTAATTCTAAATTACCTGCGATGTTTTCAAGGTTTACTTCACCTGAGCCATCGTCAATAGTTAGGTTTTTAGCACCGCTTATAGTTAAGTTCCCCGAGCCGTCTTTCACGTCAATATTGCTTTGCATAGCACTTATAACAATGTCGCCAGAGCCATCATCAATATCTAAATTTAGATTACTTGGCACAGTAACAACTAAATTAACACTTGGAGATTGGCCACTGTAAAAGCTGATACCATTACTGCTTTTATTTTGAGCAACAAGTTTTGCTTGTTTACCGTCTTGCTCGAGCGTTAGCTCGTACTCATCTTCAATATTGGCTGTGTAAATAGTGGCATCAACACTAATGCTGGTGGCAGTATCCGAGCCTTTTATTTCAAGGCTACCTGCGCCGCTTAACACATTTAAATACTCAAGATTGTTGTTAGGTAATGTAAGTTGCTTGGTTTGTTTTACAGACGCCACGCTTGGCGATATGTGAAACACACAACCACTTAGTAATAAAATACCGCTAATTAGCGAAAGTGGTTTTACGATGTGAGGTAATGTTGATGAGCTCATGTTTAATCCTTTATTCTTTATTGTTTAAATTTAATGTAAGTACAATAGAGCAAAAATAAGACCAACATATAATCTATTGTTTTATAGGTGATTTATATTTTTATGAAAATGAAAATCATTAAAAAATAGTTAAAAGCACTAAATATTAATAAATAATAAAAAAGGATGCGAAGTGCATCCTTTTTTATTTAGCGGCTTTAACCGTTGTATTAATGTGCTCTAAAGTAACTTATTTGCTGTTTGATTTTTTCAGCCAATGTCATTAATTCACTTGCCGAATTTACAGTGCTTTGCGTGCGAGACTCACCTTCTTTAGCGAGCTGGCTTATAGAGTGTAGATTTTGAGTGATTTCTGCAGCAACGGTGCTTTGTTGATCTGTTGCCTCAGCTATATTGTTTGATGAGCGTGTTAGATCGCCAATACTTTGAGTGATAAAGTTAAGTTGCTCTCCGGTTTTTTCACCTTCTTCAGCTGATTTAATACCCAACTGACGGCTTTGTTCCATTTGCTTAGTTGCGGCGGTAACTTGTATTTGTAGTTGCTCAATTGTTTGGCTAATTTCTAAAATTGATTTTTGGGTGCGCTGCGCTAAGGTTCTCACTTCATCGGCAACAACTGCAAAACCTCTACCTTGTTCGCC
The DNA here is from genome assembly GCF_015864385.1 of Pseudoalteromonas sp. SWXJZ94C. Classification (NCBI taxonomy): domain Bacteria; kingdom Pseudomonadati; phylum Pseudomonadota; class Gammaproteobacteria; order Alteromonadales; family Pseudoalteromonadaceae; genus Pseudoalteromonas; species Pseudoalteromonas sp. SWXJZ94C. Next base: position 77,935 of record NZ_JADYXF010000017.1, on the reverse strand, counting down.
TGCTCTTGCTGCTTCTATAGCGGCATTAAGTGCTAGTAAGTTAGTTTGCTCAGCAATACCATTAATTACTTCAGTTACTTTACTTATTTCGTTACTTGCTGTGTTTACTTTTTCAACAGAGCTGTGGCTATCATTTAGTTGCTGGCTTAGCTGCATTAAGTCATTAACAACTTGGGTTAATTGTGTGCGACCTAATTGAGCTTCTGCATCTACTTGTTGGGTTCGTTGAGCGCCTTCATTTGCGTTATTGGCTACATCTTTAATAGATACCGACATTTCTTCGATGGCGGTGGCTATTAGGTCTGTTTGCCCCATCATTGCATGTGCTTCTTTACCGTTAGCGAGGGCGTTATTTTTAGAGGTGCCGGCTTGATTTTCCAGCTCAACTACTGAATCTTGTAAAGCGAGTATCAGTTTTTTTAGCTCAACCGACATGCTACTTACGCTCGCGGTAATTAGGTCTATTTCATTTTCACTATTTGTATTGGTATTTACAAAATGTTGTGACAAATCACCTTTGCCTAACGCATCAACGCTACGTGTTAATTGTCTTAATGGGTTAAGTGTTTTTACTAGCACCCAAAATAGTAAAATTGAGATAGCAAGAATACCGCCAACAGACGTTATGCTGTTAACTACCATTAGTTTTATACTTTCTTCAGTGAGTTCGCTTTCTTTTACACGACCAAGTAAGGTCCAATCCCACCCTGGTACTGTTTTGCTGTAAGCAAACATAGGGGTGTTATTTTCACTATTGTATTTTAATGACTGACCTTTTTTAATTGCCTCTAGGTTAAGTCCATCAAGCGCTTTGGAGTTCACTTTTGAGTCAACTGCGGCTTCTTTTCCTGCTATAACTACATCATTTGTATTTCTGAAAACAAATAAGTTACCGCTTTCTTCAATTACTATTTTATTAACAGACCCTCTAAGAGATGCCAGTGCGTCGTTTATATTAAAACCTATGTATAAAATACCAATTACTTGGTTTTGTTTATTTTTAATTGGTTGGTAAACAGTCATGTATTCGTTGCCGAATAATTTAGCATAGCCTTCATAGCTTTGACCGTTCATAAGAGGTTGATAGCCTGGGTGGTTTTTTCCTAGGTAAGTACCAATAGCGCGTTGTCCATCACTCTTTTTTAAAGAGGTAGTAATACGAAAAAAATCATCCCCATCTCGCATAAATACCGTGGCGTTACCTCCGGTTAATTTAGCGTAATTTTCAACAATATCGATATTGTTATTAACTTGTTCGTTATCATGTAAAAGAACGGGCACCATAGTATCTACGACCAATACCTTTTGATCGCTTTTTTTAAATTCACCAGGGTACATACCTTTAAATACAGTGGCATTACGCTTTGCTATTGCCAGCAGGCTGTCGTATTGAAGTTCTAAAAGATCTGAAATAGCCGTTATTTCAGATTTTATTGCTGTTTCACTTTTTTCAGAAAGTGTATTAGCCGAAATTAAATAGGTAGATAGCCCAACTAAACTAAATACACATAGCGTTAAAGTGAATGCAAGCGCACCAATTTGTTTTGATATTGACCAGTTTTTATAGCTCATACTTCACTCCAGAGAAAGACGGTATTTATGCGTACTAAGTTTAATTATAGGCATTTTAAGTTGTTTTATTTGATGACTCGCTAGTAACGAACTTTGCCTGATAATCAATTTATCATATAAAACAAACAATACATTAAATGATAATAAAAAATTAACGGTTTGTGACGAAAGTGTTTTTTGTAGTTTGTTTGATTATAGCTAGGGTAGTTATATTTATTGCTGTTTTTTAAATATAAAAAATCCGATAGGGCATGCCATATCGGATCTTTATTTAACTCATTTAATTTAAGTATAAATTAAAAACTGTAGGTGATGTTGCCATATAAAAATCGACCATCTAAACCGTATGGTGCATACGGCGTATACGGGAAAATCTGACCAAAATCAGAGTAACCAATGTTATTTACTGTAGCTTGCGGGTACTGATCGAATAAGTTATTAGCGCCTAATGCAAATTTCCATTCATCATTAGGGCGATAAGCAACTTCTAGATCGGTTATCCATTTTGCATCTAGGTATTCATCGCGATCACTTGTTGTAGAAATATCTGCAACTTCACCGTAGCGTGTTGCGCGCAGTGTTGTTTGCCATTCGTTAAAGTTCCAAACAGCAGATAAGTTCCACTTGCTATCAGGTGTACCTTCTTCAAAACGACCCACTTCGCGACGAGCAAACACTACGTAGTCATCACCTAAAGAGTTAAGCTGCTCTGGGTTGTCGTCAACATGAGTAACTTCGGTGTCGTTAAAGTTAGCGGCTGCATTTAAACGTAAATCGCCTAGGTTATCTAATTCAAGCGTGTACGTTGCAACTATATCTATACCCTGTGTACGTGAGTCAATCGCGTTGGTAAAGTAGCGTACGCTTTCGGTATTTAACTCACCCGCATCGGCTAAAATTTGTTGCACTGCTTCACCCGATAAATTTTCAGATAAAACAACACGATCATCAATATCAATACGGTATGCATCAACCGTTAGGCTAAAGTTACCTTGAGTGTATACAAAGCCTGCTGTTAAGTTTACAGAATCTTCTGCATCTAGCTCTTTTGCGCCCAATGCTTGTGCTGCTGGCGCGTCACTTGGAAACAAGCCAACTTCAAATGGTTGATTGTTTTCAAGCACAGTTGAAATTTGACGATATGAGCTTTGTGCTAAAGACGGCGCACGAAAGCCTGTACTTACAGCCCCACGTAACGATAGATTATCGGTAATGCTGTAACGTGTTGCTAGTTTTGACGTGAACGTATCACCAAAGTCGCTGTAATCTTCGTAACGACTTGCTAAAACAACATTCCATTTTTCTGTTAAGTAGGTGTCAAACTCAACAAAAATCGCTACGTTATGACGGCTTTCGTCAGTTACGCTCTCAGGACCAAAACCAGATAGTACTTGTGCGCCGCCGGCAGCAATTGGGTTGCCGTCGCTATCTAGTGCAGTAATATAAGAGGCTTCTTCGCCTTGTTCTATTTTGTAGCTTTCGTGGCGGTATTCAGCACCAACAGTAAAAAATACGTCATCTGGTAAACCTAAATCAAGCGTTGTGCTGGCATCACCATTAATAATAAATTGGTCATAAACGAGTGCACCGTTGTCAAACTCGGTTTGGCTGGTGGCGCCTAAAGATGTATTTAAGCTATTTACTACGCCCAAAGAAAAGTCGTTACGACCGTAGTTGGTGCTTACATCCCATGTCCACTCGCCTGTTTCACCTTGTAAACCAAGAGCAAGTGAATAGTCTTCTACGTCTGTTTCAATTTGCGGTAAAAAACCATCTGGGTATACTTCTAAAATATTACGATCATCTTTTGCTCGGCGGTAAAAACCACCAGAATTACCTTCACGTTTTGAGTAGCTACCAAAAGAGTATAGGTTTAAGCCATTATCTAAATCGTAACCCATGTTGTAAAACAACGCGTAATCTTCAAGCTCTGCTTTACCAAAACGATGGTTGTAACGATCAATAGTAAATTCGCGTGGGTCTAGGCTGCCATCATCAAGGCGGCTGTATTGTTCGCGTGGGTCAAAACCAGAGCGTTGAGTAGGATCGTTATCACGGTACTCAATTGATACGTTTACAAAGCCTTTATCAGATAATGAAAAACCAGAGTTTGCACTAATAGTACGAGTGCTACCGTCGTTTACTTCTCGGTCATCACCGGTATTAAAAGCTAAGTTGCCGTTTGCATCTGCATAAGTACTTTCAAGATTTGGAGCGCCCGCCATTTGCGTGTCGTATTGCCCGTAAGTAACGCTTACGCTACCGCCTTCAGATGCATCTTTAAGGATTATATTAATAACACCCGCAATTGCGTCTGAACCGTATTGCGCTGCTGCACCGTCGCGTAATACTTCTACGCGCTTAATTGCCGATGTAGGGATCATGTTTAAGTCAACGGCAGTTGAACCACGACCAACTACGCCACCTAAGTTTAAAAGCGCACCAGAGTGACGACGTTTACCATTTATAAGTACTAATGTGTGATCAGGTGCCAAACCACGTAAAACAGCAGGGCGAGCATGGTCAGTGCCATCTGCAACTGTTGCGCTTGGGTAGTTAAAACTTGGTACTTGGTTAGCAAGTACTTGGCTAATTTCAAGCTGACCTGTGCTGGCCATATCGCCGCTTGTAATAATATCAACAGGTACTGAGCTTTCAGCAATACTGCGTAAACTGCGGCGCGTACCGGTTACTGAAATTACTTCGATATTTTTTTCTGCTTGATTGTCTTGCTCTGCGGCAACAGCCATAGAATATGGCGTGCTAAGTGCAGTAGTAACGGCCAGGCTAAGTGCTAATTTATTTGCAGATAAACGCTTAAAAGTCATTAATTGTTCCCCAAGAACTGCTATTTGTTAATGATTAGAAAAGGAGCGCATCATATAGAAGCGATCACATCAGTGCAAAGATAAAAACTATCTAAGTTATGCTAAGTTGTTAACAAGTGAGGTCACTGTTTACGGGTTATATAGACGTTTGGATCGTTGTAGTTGCAACTTTGTGTCGAATGGTTGCGAATTCAAGGAGATTTTAGATAAAAGTTAGTAAGACGTAAAAAGGCCAAGCAAATGCTTGGCCTTTCAATTTTTTAAGTTTAGTAATTTAAATTATTCAGGGGCAACTTCAAGCGTTGTAAATAATGCATAACGTCCTGCATCTACACCTTCTTCATTTACGGTAACTTTGTTAGAGGTTTCGATTAAGTATAGACCAGGCTCTTTCCACGTAATTGTAAACATACCTTCTTTATCGGTCGTTACTTTTACTTCGCCACGATCGTTACGGTAGCGTGTGTCGCCTTTTAAAATACTTACTTCAATGCCTTCGCCGGCAGATTTACCATCTTGTAAAAGCTGAAACTTAGCGCTTTCACCTACAAATAAGTCATTTGGATGTGTTGGACCGCTAAGCTCTAAGCCTAAACCTAACTGTGCAGGCTTTGAGGTGCCATTTCGGCTTACAAATGTATCTACTGTTGAAATAACCTTCGTTGTAGTTACATCTTTAGCGTTGCTTGGTAACTTAGCGTCTGTTTTTTTACCAAATACGCGCTTGCGCTTGCCTTCTTCATTTTTGTAGAAGGTCATGTACATTGGCTTTTGGGTCATTGCAATGTGGTAAGTACCTTGCTCTGTTAAGCTTACCGCAGCTGAGCTTTTACGTTTTAAGTAATAAGCACGGATCGTTTCAGATACTGGCTCACCATTAGGCGCAAGTGCCATTAATAACGTATCGTCGTACTCGGCGCCTTTTTCTTTAGGTTTAAAGGCTTTGTCTGGTGCAAAAATTTCGTTTGAAATGCTTGCGTCAATCATTACGTAATGCGCTTTATCGCCTGATAAAGATGTATGCGAAGGTAGTAACCAACGTCCGTGTGCACTTGCTGAAGTTGACACTAAAGCAGATAAGCTCAATGCGCCGATTAATGCAGTTTTTAATAAATTAATTTTCATTATTTTTCCTTTGCTTAAATTCTAGTAATAAAATAAGTGCTACTTAGTGTTACTCAGTGCTTACAGTGACGAAACTTTGTGAAAACTCGTTTTTACCATCAATTGTAATTTTTCCTGACTTTGTTAAATCAAGCTCAACGCGGGTGTAATCTCTGCCGCCTTCTTCGCGTACAACTTCAATATTAAGTAAGTATTTACCTGGTTTTACTGGATTACCGTCTAAATCGTTACCTTGCCAATTTATGGTGTAAGTGCCGGCACGCTTTGTTGCACCGCTAATGCCGTCAAAATTAATATCGCTTTTACCCGCTTTACGCCACCATTGGCGTAGGTCTTTAAACCATTCTGCTTTTTGCACCCAAAGTGCAAGCGTAGTAACGTGCTTACGCTCTGGCGTTTCCAGCCAAACCGCAACATATGGGCGGTGATACGGTTGTACTTCTAAGTCGGGAAGCGTTAATTCAACTTCTAACTGTGGGGTTTGCGCATGCGCTGTTGTTTGAAAAAACGCAGCTACTAGCAGTAATGCGGCGCTTATAAATAATTTAAATTTAACCATTAAGACACTCCTTTTATTTGTGGAACCCAACATAAATAAATAACCAGTGGAGTTGCTACTCCTAGTACAGTTATCCATATTCCTGCTAAGCGTTTTTTTCTATTTTGAAATAAAATAATCATGCCGGTAATGGCAAATAAAATCATCAGTACGGCGGATATATCAATTACCCAGCTCCATACTTCGCCGCTATGGCGACCTTTATGTAAGTCGCCAATAAGGCTTAAAAATCCACCTGTTTGGTAATCAAGATTTAGCTCGCCAGTTGTAAAATCAAGCTCTGCGTAGGCAAACCCTGCAGGTAGCGGGTAGTCGAGCATGACAAGCGCATCTTCTTTTTCCCATTCAATGCTTTTTACTTTAGTAAGTGCATATTGCTTGGCCAAGTAAGCTTCTATTTCTGGGTAAATCGTTGGCAGCGTATCTAGTTGTGCATTTGCTTTATCAACAAGAGCTGCTGGGATCATTGCCGTTACTTGGCCATTATTTTTATCGTTTTTAAGCCAATCAATATGGTTGAGCACAATGCCGCTAACACAAAATAAAATAAGCAAAAAAAACAAAGCTGTAGAAATATAAATGTGTAGTGCACGGCTTGTACTGTACAAAGTCCGTTTATTAATTAACGCCATAAGTAATTTGATATTATAAAATTTACAACATGATAATGATTTGTATTAGCTATTACAAATTTACTTACTCAACTTTACATTCAAAGTTAAGTAATAAAGCGTATTTATAGATTAAAAAAGGGTTATTTGGACTGGGTATAACGACTTGTAATTATGTGAAAAGTTTAATGGGATATAGTTTGTATTAAAGTGGTATCAGATATTGATGGGCTATTAAGTAGCCGATACAAGCCGACTATTTAATTAAGTGTATATTACAGTGGGTTTAATTTTTCTGCAGACTCCAATAAATTAAACGGCTTTTGTAATTTATCGACATTTGAAAATTTTATTTGTAAATGTTCCGGCAAAGAAAAATAATCATTTTTTGCTTCTTCAAACATCAGCGGAAGTTTCATAACAATGTAATTCATTGCGATAATTTTTTCTTGGTTGTTTTCATCAAAAGCTAATAAAAGAGAAGAGTTAAACGCAAAGTCATCTAGCTCGCTTTTCATACACGATTGCTGATTTTTAGCATCAAAATAAATAAGTGCAGTAGATATCACCTCCCAACTTTCTGAGATGCTTTGAACATCACTCTTGTTAATTATAGTGTTTGAGTTGCTGCATTCAACGAGCTTTTTATTAATTGCATTTACTGCTTTGTAGTAGTTTGCATTTATATTTTTATGCACTTGGCTTATGTTTGATTTTGTACTGTTTATTAACTCGCTAGTATTGGCAAAGGCATAAAAAGGAAATAAAAAGATAAGCGCCATTAAGGTTAAGGAGTAACGGTTATAAGTGTGTACTGTTATTTCGGCTGATTTTTTATCCATTAGCGTCCTGCTTATTTATTTGTACTTGTTTTGTATAAGTAACATATAAAACAACATATAAGCAAACTACAAAAGTGAGTGTTTATTTAGTTCTTGGTGGGGCGGACGGTCTTGAAATAAGATAGATCATTACCGATATTTCTATAACGGCAACAAGGTAAATAACCCAAATAGGGGCTGCAGAATAAAGTAAAAATATAAATCCAATTAACATACCGATGGCGGCGTAGCATTTGGCTTTTATAGGCACTACTTTATGGGCTTGCCATTGTTGTAGCGTTGCACCATAACGAGGATGGTTAAGTAACCAGTGTTCGAGCGCGGGAGATGAGCGAGTAAAGCAAGTTAGCGCTAAAATAAAAAATATAGTCGTGGGCATTACGGGTAATACAATACCTATAATACCGAGCGCAACAAGTAGTAAACCAAGCGCTTTAAGCCATAAATTTTTATAACAAACAAGGGCTGCTTTTATTTTCACTTACGCTCATTTCACTTAATTACAGTTATATTAAATTGTAAGCTAATTAGCCGGTAATTCGAAGAGGTACATAACAAGCAAATATAAAAATAATACACATAAAGCTCTATTTATAGATTGAGTACTGTGTGCTAAATCATATAAGGTGATTTTTATAACTATTTTTCAGTTGCTTAGCTTTTATGTAGGTAGGGAAACAATAACAATAATTTTAAGTTGTTTAATTAAATAAGAGGATTTTTAAATATGATTCAAAACTCAGCACTGTTTTTACTCATTTTATTTGGCTTACATCTTTATACTCGCTCGCAAATGCATCCTAAAAAAGTTGAGAACGCATCAGATACGAATTTGGTGAAAATTCATTTATATTTTCAGTCTTATTAGCTTTATTTACAATGAGTGTAATTTGGTATGTTGATGACTCAGCAAGTAGATGAATTTCTTTTGCAGTTAAAGTATCAATTTGCGCTAGGGGTTACTAAAGAAGATGAGGTTTACACTCTGCCAAGGTGTGAACGTAATGCGGTTAGCATGTTAAAGCAAATATGTTCAGATCAAACGTCTGAATTTGTCCTGCCAAAGTCTACATGTGAAAAAGCAAAACAGTACTTCAAATAAAAAAGGCTGCGCTTGCAGCCTTTAAATTAATTTTACGTACTAAGTTTAGAGTTAACTTAAAATTAGCTTAGAAGTTAGCTTAGAAGTTAGCTTAGAAGTAATAACCTAAGTTAATGTTGAAGCGACGTTCTGTGTCGCCATCACCAATAATTGTTCCGCCAATAAATGGCTGGTTACGAGCTTGAATAAAGTCGAAGTAACTAAAGAACCCACCGGCTGCTACGCTCATACCCGTTACGTTCATCCATGTATCTGCGCTGTCGTCAGACTTGTCGTAAATAATGCCGTAATCGTTATAAAACTGAATGTCAGTAACCGGGCCCCAATCAAGCGAGTAATTGTAAGCTACGTTAAAGTTGGTCATAGTTGCTTTGCTTGATACGGTATCGTAGTAAGCGTATGCAGCAACAGCAAAACGTTCGCTGTTATCGTCTAGGTCGTAGTCGTATTCACCGTGTTGAAATTGAATATTCCAGTTGTTAATTGTGCTATCAACATGAAATGCCCATGCACCGTAGTTACCAGCACGATCTTCACCATCATGTAACCCGCCACTCAGTAATGAAAAGCCAATGTCGGTAGTTACATTCTTGCTGTGCTCAATTTGATAAGTCGCACGACCAGCAAATGTATTATATTCGCCAATTTCGCCTGCAGGTTCTGCATAAGTACCTTCGTCAGCTGCACGAGTGCCTACTATGTCGTAAGAGTAGCGATGACTTTTATCTGATGCTGAACCATCTACGCCGCCTAGCTCGTCATTTTTAAAGAAACCTAAGTCTAGCTTCCAGTTGTCTTTAAGCTTACGTTTAACAACCACACCTAAATCAAAGTCGTCTTCTAGCCCTACATAATAGTTAGTGCTGAAAAAGTAGCTGTGCGAGTTGTATGGACCATTACCAAAAGGCACGTTTGTTATACCTGCTTGGCCTTCCCAGCCATCGGTAAACTCGTAACCTAAGTAAGCATACTTAACAACGGTCATGTAATCGTAAAAACGAATTTCACCATTTAACGAAATATCGTTAATTTCGCCAGACACATTTAAACGAAAAATATCAAAATCGAAGTCGCCGCCGCGATCTTCATTATCATCATCGTATGAGTTAATGCTGTAGTTAGCACGGATAGCACCACCAATTTTTATGCCTTCGTCTTTTTTCTCAGGCTCTGCAACAGCAACTACTTGGGTATCTGCTTTTTTGCTAATATCGGCTACTTGCTGTTCATGTTGCTTATTGATTTGTTGCTGTTTTGATTTTTCTTCAACCAACTGATTTTCAAGCAATTGCATTTGTTGCTTTAGTTGTTTTAATTGCGCTTGAAGCGTATCGAGATCTGCTGCATAAGAAGTGCTTGTAACACCACCTAGAACTAGTGCTAGTGTTAATTTTGAGAGTTTAGTCATAATAGCCGCTCTGATTGTGATTAAAAAATAAAAAATTCAAGGCGTAAAAAAACGCCTTACGTTTAGAGTAAGTACAAAAACTATGTGTTTTTTTTATTGTTTATTCTTTAGGAGCTTGAGTAAGCGCACCAACTTCTAGTAGGGGTGATGCATCTAATTTATCTGCATCCATCATTGCTGCTACGCGCTGCATTGATGAGAGTAAAAGACTCTGTTCCCATTCAGCTAGTGCAGAGAACTTTTCAATAAAGTGTTCTTGCAATGGCTGAGGTGCTTTTTCAAGTAACTCTTTTCCTTTGTCGGTGAGGTATAAACTCACTCGTCGTTTATCCATTTGACTGCGTACGCGTGTTACTAAATCTCTACTTTCGATTCTGTCGAGAATGTTGGTGACGGTTGCCGGGCTTAAATTTACATTTTGGGCAATACGACTGGCCGTTATGCCATCTGTTTGAGAAACTTCCTGCATTATAAGCAGTTGTGGCCCCGTTAAGCCTGCCGTTTTATTAAGTTGCTTAGAATGTAGATCAATTGCACGGATCACTTTACGTAAAGAAACTAATAACTCGTCATATTTTTTCATTTGCTTGTCTCGTCGAAAGAGCGGTGGTTTGCCGTAATCGCGAAATGTTACACATCAAATAAATTGAATTCAAATTATATATTGTATTTAAACCCGATTTTATGGGTTTTTATTAGTTTGAGCTGTAATTAATATCAGCATAATGTATTTGCATATAATTAAATGTTCTTAACAAGTTGTTAGCTAAGATTTGCGCACAGTACGTATGTTGGCGCTTATTCGCAAGTTTTAACGGTTAGACTTTAGTATTATTTAATAACAACTGTTAGTACAAAGTAATTGTTTGTAAGTTACCTGTGTAAATATTAATCCGCTATGAATAAATTAATACACAGTGCATTTAGTATAATCAATATTTAGTGCGTATAGTTTATACTTTGAGCATGCTTTATTGTGTGCGTATTAGCACCAAAAATCTTTAGTATCAGTATTATAGGACAAGGTATGAAATTATCGCCATCAGTCAGTATTGAGCACACCGAAACCGGTCTTGAATTCATTAATGTAACGAGTAATTTGTGTGATGCAAAAATATTTTTGCAGGGCGGGCAAATTACCGAGTTTAAGCCTAACGGTAAGGCGCCGCTTATTTGGGTATCACAAAATGAAACTTTTTTAGAAGGTGCCAGTATACGTGGCGGAATCCCTATTTGTTGGCCGTGGTTTGGTACACATGCTAATGATGGTTGGCCCGCTCATGGTTTTGCACGTACAAGTTTATGGCAAGCAGACGAAGTACACGAGTCTGACGAACAAATTACAATAAGCTTAAAGTTACCAATGAAGTTAGTTAACACAACGTATTGGTCGCATCAGTCAGCATTAAAAGTAGAGTTTGTATTAAGCGATAAATTACAGGTTCGTTTAACTACAGCTAACTTAGGAAATACGCCATTTAGTTTTACCCAAGCACTGCATACATACTTTCCTACATCGGACATAAAAAATACTCATGTTGATGGTTTGCAAAACGCACAATATGTTGAGTTTGGTGAAGGACCATTTTTGCAAAATGAAATTGTTGGCTTTGAACGCGAAACCGACATGGTTTATACACAAGCAAGTACAAAGCAAACCATAAACACACCCGAGGGTGTTATTAGTGTAAGCCGCGAAAATTCAAGTTCGTGTGTACTTTGGAACCCGTGGATTGAAAAATCAAAACGTTTATCTAACTTTGCTGATGACGAATATAAAACAATGGTGTGTTTAGAGGCTGCTAATGTTTTAGATGATGCAGTAACGCTTGAGCCAAAACAAAGCCACACTTTAATAACCACCATTAGTTGGCAAGCTAATAATAATTAAAAGCAGTGAAAGGGACTAATTGTGTTTAACAATCAACAAATAATGGATTTACCAAAGCATAGTGATATTAGCTTTAAGCCTTTGGCCGATAAAGCACTACTGCATACGCAACTTAATTGGCTCGCATTTTACATTCCTTTAATAGGAGTGCTAATTGCTGTTTGTTATTTTAACGAGACTTTTGCTAATAATGCACAAACGTACTTATTAATAGGCGTACCAATTTTAGTAGTTATATCAATGCTGTACAACATGCTGGGTATAAAGCTGCAAGGCGTTGCTGTACGTAGTCATGATATTGTTTTTAAAAAAGGAATTATTTGGCAGCAAGTCACTATATTGCCGTTAGCGCGTGTGCAACACATAGAAATACACAGAGGGCCAATAGAGCGAAAGCTCGACCTTGCTAGCTTAAAGTTATTTAGTGCCGGTGGCGTAAGTGCCGATTTGCAAATTAGCGGTTTAACCCATGATGATTGTAAAAATATACGTCAGTTTGTACAAAGCTATCGTCAAGAAAACACTTGCCCAGAATTAGAGTTTGCTGATGAATAGCGCAACAACAGATGAGCAAACGCGCACTTTGCATTGGCAAAAGGTATCGTCTTGGGCGCTTTTATATTTTGTAGTGCACTTTAGTGTGCGATTTATAAAGGATGGCTTACTTAACTTATTACCAATGCTTGTCGTGTTTGTTACACAGGTCGAAAACAAACTGTTTTGGGCGCAAGTAGCGGGCGCAATTGCCTTGGTTTCGTTACTTGTTTACTCATTTTTATATTTTTTAAATTTTCGATTTTGTATAAGCGACGAGAACGAAATACTGCTTAAAAAAGGTGTATTTAAAAAAGAGCGAATTACCCTTAGTTTTGCTCGCGTTCAAAATGTAAATGTTGCTGAGCCGTTTTACTTTATCCCCGTAAATTTAGTTAATTGTATTGTTGATGCCGCCGGTAGTGTGTCGCAGGAGGTTGTTTTACCTGGGCTGACAAAAGACTATGCACAGCAGATGCGCAAACAAATTTTTGCTTTTAAAGCGCAACAACAAGAAACAAAACTCGATGAGCAAAGCGAAACAGATATTACCGAAAACAGTCTGCGCATTAGTAACAAAGAAATAGCCAAGTTTGGCTTAATGTCTAACATGGCAATATTAGCTATTGCAGCGCTTGCTCCGTTTATAAATATGCTCATCGACTTTTTAGAAAAAGAAATAGTATCTAAAGTTGAGGGATTTTATCAGCAAGAGCTTGGCATAATGGCAAATGCAGCTACGTTTGCGATGATCACTCTTATTGCCATGTTAGTTTTAATGGCTGTTATGCTTTCGGTGACTATGTCGCTTATTCGTTTTTATAACTTTGAACTTTACTTTAAAGGTCAAAAGTTTAAGCGTATTGCTGGGTTGTTAGAACGCCACCAGTTATCCATGAGTATGGATAAGGTGCAGTCTATTGTTATAAAGCAAAATTTAATGGGGCGGATATTAAAGCGATTTACCGTTGAATGTTTACAAGCGAGTAGTGGTGGTGCGATTGCAGGTGTTGCAGCTAAAAAAAATAAGCAAACACTCGTATTACCAGTACTAAGCGCCGAGAAAGTAGATAGCGTGTGCCAATGGATTTACCCGTGGTTTAATAGTAAAAAACTCGCTTTTAAGCGCGCAGAGCGAGCGCTTTTGTATAAAAACTTAGCTTTTTATGCATTATTTCCCAGTGCATTAGTGTTTGGTTTTTGTTTTATTACCGAAACTAACAGCTTGATTAGCCTTGGCGTACTTGCTGTTTTTTCTGGCTTAGTGACCTTGTCGTATCAACGTTATGGCTATTATTTACATGAAGATAATGGTCGATTTTATATGGTTGTACGCAAGGGTATGATTGGTGTGCATTATCGTGTTTTTGAGCTTTATAAAGCGCAAAGTGCACGCGGTATAAGTACGTATTTAATGCGTAAATCAGGCTTAAAAAGCTTATACATACAACTTGCTTCAGGCTTTGCATTTATGCCTTATATAAAGCAACAAGATGCTGACTTTATTATCGATTTTACAATCAAGCAGATTGAGTCAGATACCCGCAGCTGGATGTAATACCTCTCTTCATTAAAAAACAAGGCATGTGTAAATACACATTTGCACATGCTTTATTACACTTTCTTACTGCCCATGAAAGACATTTAATAATACCCTAGATGGTATTAAGGAATTATTTTAGGGACACTCATGAAAAAAACACTTATCGCTTCTGCTTTATTACTCTCTGCACCAAGCTTTGCCGCTGATTGGCAAACTATTCATACCGAACACTTTAATATTCACTATAGTATTGAGCATACTGACTTTGCTAAATCGAGCGCAATAGAGCTTGAAATAGTGCGTACTAAAGTGCTTGAGCAGCAAAACCGAGCACTCGATAAAACAGTTGATGTAGTGGTGTTTGATCCCTTAAATGCAGCCAATGGCTTTGCGCTACCTACCTCAAATAATCCTGTAATGGCGCTTTTTACAACCCCACCACAATCCGATACAGTTATATCAAACAGCGCTGGCTGGCAGCAATTACTTATACTGCATGAATATATTCATTTAGTGCATTTAGCACAGCCTACACGTAACGATTGGCAGCAAAAAGTACGTGGCATATGGGATTTATACGACTTAACCTACAGTGATACGCCGCGCTGGGTAGCCGAAGGTTATGCCACGTTAATTGAGTCTAAAATGACGGGTCGTGGGCGTTTGTTTGATAACTACTCTGAGTCAATACTGCAAGAATTTGCTCAACAGGGCGCACTGCCAACCTATGGGCAGTTAAATGGCGAACAGGGTTTTATGGGCGGCTCAATGGCGTATTTAATGGGGAGTCGCTTTTTAAATTGGTTAGAGAGAAACTATTCAGAGCAAACACTTGATAGCGTTTGGACGCGAATGCAGGGCGTAAAAACTCGTGATTTTGATGAAGCATTTAGCGGTGTGTTTGGGCAAAGTGCAGCCAAGCTATATCGCCGATTTATAGCTGAATATACCTATAAAGCAATGCAAATAGAGCAAGGAGAGCCGTTACTTAATAGTGAGCTTTGGCTTGAGCTTAACTTATATGCAAGCAATCCCGCTCTTTCAAAAGATGGGAGTAAAATTGCAATTGTTGAGCGAGATAAAGAGAGTAATACCAAGCTCATAATTTACAGCACTGATGACAACATTAAAGCGCAAGAAGAGTTTACTAAAGCGCAAAAAGAGCTACTCGAAAACGATGCACAAGACATTCCTGATACAGCGCCAAGTGTATTTAAGCGTGAACAAAAACAAGTGCTTAATCAAATTAACCGAGCTGGTATTGCAAACCCGCAATGGGTAAATAATACAACGTTATATTTTAATGCGTACAGCAATGAAGAGTCGGGTATTTATAACAAAGTGTCTGACATATTTAGCTATAACACTGAGACTGGTAATATTGAACAGCTTACCGAGCTTGCTGGTATACGCCGCTTTAACGTAACCAGTAACGGTGAAACCTTATATGGCGAGCAAATAAGAGATGGCTACTCTGAATTAGTGAAGGTTGACCTCAATACGCAAACCATCACGCCATTATTTACAAAAAGCCTTGAGACAACTTACGATTACCCAATTCTCAGTCCTGATGAGACTAAGTTAGCTTATTTATCAACGTCATTAAATGAAAACTGGCAATTGTATATACAAGATATAAACGGCGAACAACAGCTATCGGTACCTATGCCAAACGGGTATCAATATTTAAGTCAGCCGAGCTTTAGTCTTAATGGCGAGTCACTTTACTTTGTTGCAGGTTTAAATAGCGCCACCGATATTTATAACTACAACATAGTGAGTAAAACACTCACCAAGTTAACCCAAGGACAAGAGGCAGTTGCCCACCCAATTGAAATAGCTGATGGCTCGTTGCTCTATTTTTCGATAACCGCAGATGGACCAAATGTAAAAACACTGCCAAAAGCTATAAATAGCACTGTAGTTACAGAGTTTGCAGCTAACAAAGAAGCACCGTTGCTAATAGTAAACGAACATACACTTCCAAAAGCTAAAATATATACGCACGAAACTACAGAGCAAACAAATTACAACGTACTCGACCAGCATGCTACTTTCGCGATTGGCTCTCAGTATTATTCGGCTTCAACAAGTTTGTTAGATTTAAGCATTAAAAGTAGCGACTTATTAAAACAGCTCGACCTGCAAGCGGGGTATAGCAGTGATTTACACGATGGAGCACTGCACGGTGGTTATGTGCAGGCAAAATATAATGCGCTTGATGTAAAACTGAAACTAGCACTGTTTGACTACAATTTAAATACATCGCGCCAGTACCAAGCAAGTTTAAATGCCGACATAGATGCCCGAGGTGGTTTTGCCGCAATAAGTTACCCAGTTAAATTTGGACAGCTAAGTGTCACGCCAGAGCTTGCCTACAATTACACTGATTATAAGCAAAGTCATAAAAATTGGACGCGTTTAGGCGTTGCTCAAAATTGGCAATATGATCGTCAAGATTTTGCAATAGGGCAAAGTGTATATGCGAATTGGTACGATGGCAGCACCAAAAATAATAATTGGCAAGGTTACGATTTAGCCGCTCAAATTTTTGGTAAAGCGTTTGGTATTCCTCTTTATGCAAACTTTGATCAAAAACAACGTGACGGTAGCAGCCTTGCATTAGGTGGCTTTAGTTCCAACCTTATTAATCAGCAGCAAAGTAGTGATTATGTACTTTCATCTGAGCTGCCTTTTTACAGCGCAACTGCAAAGCGCTATCAAGGTTACGGTGGCGGCTTTAGCCTTAAAGAAGGCATGCCGTGGTTTTATTACAAGCAACACCAACTCGATGATGTTGTATATGCACAAAGTTACGGCTTAAAGTACCAAGGTGATTTTAGTTTTGGAATGGGCCCTGCGGGTGTAAACGATTTAACATTTAATATGGGGCTTTCGCGAGTAGAAGGCGATAGTTTTGAAGATGAAATGCGAGCGTGGTTAAGCTTTTATTATTCACTTTAACGTTTAAAGTTAACCACGGTTTGGCTAAGTTATTTGTCCATTTGTAACGACAGTAACTTAGCCTGATATACATTAAGTTTTTGATTATCACGTTCTAGCTCGATTGCTTTTTCAAGTAAGGTTTGAGTTTGTTTAGCATTACCCTGTTGATAGCGAATTTTAGCGAGTTCTAAATATAATTCTGCGATATACGGCGCTTTGGTAATAGCTTGCTCGAGGTGGTTTTTTGCTTTATTTATTTGCCCTAGCTGTAAATCGTTTTTAGCGATTACAAGCAGTTCATAAGGGTCGCTCTCTTTATTAACTAATCGCTTAGTTAATTTTTCTGCGAGTTCATTTTTCCCGAACTGTTTTGCCAACAATTTATAATTACTAAGCAGGTTAATACTAGGTGCTTTGTTATCGAGTGCTGTTTGATAAATTATCTCTGCATTTATTAGGTCGCCAGCACGGCGATGTAAAATTCCCGCCATGTTAAATAACTCAGGGTCATTAGGAGTGTATTTGTTTGCTTGTAAAATAAGTGAGTAGGCAGTATCGAGCTGTTCTTCTGCTAATGCCGTAGCAGCTAAATTACTATAAAACTTAGAAACTAAATCGTTGTAATCGGCACTGCCTGAATAAAAACTACCACGACTAGGAAAGTAGTTAATTAAAGTACCCACTCTAAAAATATCAATAATATTATCATCTTCTTTTGGTGCATATACTTTTGTTTTAAAATGGTTAGCTACATAAACAAGGTTACTTTCTTTTGCATACACAGGCTCGCTAGTTACTTCTTGAAAGCTGGTTTCTAAGCCAAGCGTTTGTGCATAGCTTTGTGTTAAAACGGCTAAACTTATGCAGTTACCTTGAGAAAGATTTAAAGTTTGAGCTGAAGTAAGTGTATCGCCATGGTATTTAAAATTAGCTAAGTGGTTTTCGAGGTAGTTGAAAATAATGCGGTCATCACGGATATGAGATTGCCTTTGATTTTTGGCATAGGCTAATAACTTTTCTTTTTCAGCGGTTGGCAACTCAAAAATACTGTGCTCAGAAAGGGTATCTAGCTTGTTAAACAAAGAGTGATTAAATAGCTGTTCAAGCTGTATTTTTTGCTCTACTTGCTGAACTTTGGTTGTGTTACATCCAACTAAACATAAAAAAGTAATACAGACTGCTATTTTGTAAAACATCATAAATCCACTCCATTGTTAAATTTTACATTACAATGAGGTGGGTTTTTAATCAAGTATTTGCTGAGTGGCGCTTATTAGAGCGATTTTTTTGTGACTGTTTTTTACGTTTTCGGCGAGTAAACCATAAATAAAAGCCCGTGCCGGCTAGCCACACAGGGCTCAAGCCAATTACGCACCACAGTATTTTACTAATAAGCCCTGCAAAGTAGCCAAAGTGAAGCTTTCTAAAGCTATCAATTACTTGCCAGCCAACACCTACTTCACGAATATCCCAGTTAGTTAAATGTTCGCCTGTTTGCTTATCGTAGCTAACCGTATTGGCATATTCGCTCGCAAGCGGGTTGGTTGTATCTACTTCGCCAAATAAAGTAATGTTTTCGTCAGGCTCGAGTGGCATAACTAAAAACGTGCCGTTAAAAGTGGGTATTTGGTTTTTACTATCGTCTAGTATGTGTTGAAAAGAAATATCGCTACTGTGTAAGTTTTTGGTTAGTACAAAGTGTTCTTCTTCAGCGTGTTCAATAACTTCGTGATACCACACCGCCCAGTTAAAGTAGCCACCTGTAATAGCTAAAATAATAATGATGGGAGATCCTATAACCCCCGTCATTTTATGAATGTCGCTAAGTACTATTTGTAGTGTTGCACGCCAGCGCACACTAAATAGACGCTGCCAAAATTTACGATAAATAATAAGCCCAGTAATACCCAATACCAATAAAAATAATGCAAAAAAGAAGCCTAGAACAGTGCCGGTTTGCCCTGGTAAGTTTTTAAAGTCGTTAAGTAAAAAGGTGTAATGCAGTTCTAAAAACCAATCAGTAAAATAATGGCTGGTACCTACAGGCTCTGACAAAATGTCACCCGTATACTGGTTTAAATGAAACTTATACCATTGCTCTGTACCGCGTTTAATTAAGTAAACCCGATCAGCAGTATCATCGTTAAATATTTCCCAACTACCTACTACATACTCTGGGTAAGTATGCTCTGTTTTAGCAATTAATTTATCGATTGGCATACGCTCTGGTAATGCTTTTACAACAAAGTGACTGCTTGGCATAAGCAAGCCATCTATTTCACTTTTAAAAACTAATACACTGCCAGTAATGCTAATAACAATCAGCGGAATAATTGCTGTAAGAGCGATCCAACTGTGAATTTTAAAAAGAGTTTTTCTCATAGATAGCTTTATACGTAGTAGTTAATGTTTTGCGCATGATAACAACTATCATTTTTATTTAAAAGTTGGTGTTATAACTTTCAATAAAACCTACTAACTGTGAACTTAATTCCACGCTTTTGTATACCCAACTTGCCAGTACCTGAAACAAGAGTTTGCTATTTAGTTGAGTTAAATTTACTCGGCTTTACAATGCCGCGCTCATGGTAAAAACCTTTTAAAACAAATGTTTGATAAAAGCTTTTATTTGTATTTTTAATTAACATTTATTTAACGAACGAGGTTGTTTTGGCGCATTATTTGCCTATATTGTCTTCATTTATTTTGGTGTTTAGTTTTTTACCATTATTAAATAAAATTCGAAAAAATCGTAGTGTCTCAGGTTTATCACTATTAATGATGACATTTGGGTTGGCGCAGAGCCTTTACTTTATAACTTACAATATTTACTTTGAGCGTTTTTATATTGCATTACCATTTTTTGTAACGGGTGCATTGAGTGGGCTTATTTTGTATTTTTTTGCACGTTATAACGCAGCTCCACGAGAGCGTGTGCAGTTGGTTACCATGTTAGGTTTTTCGTTACTGCCTTTTTCGCTGCTTTTAAATTCTAATCTTGATACTGCAACAGTGTTAAATGCTTTAACTTATGTAGGGCTTGTGATGAGTTCGGTACGAGTTATGCCGCAAACTTATAAAACTCTGCGTACGGGTAATGTGAGTAATTTAAGCGCACGCTATTTTAGCTTACAGTTTATTGCAGGTATTTGTGGTTTAATTGTTGAGCTTACAGCTGCTGTACCAAGTACGGCGCACTTACTTATGTTTATTATGCTATTGCTTACCAATGCGGTGCAATTTGGTTGCATGCAATATTATAGAATGCGACCAGCAATTATTTAAACGCTACTTTCATTCCTATTTAGCTTTGTTTATGGCAAATTACTTTATCTAATAAAAGGATAAAGTATGAATTGGAATCAGTTTGGGTATTTCTGTCGTGTTTATAGCTCTAAAACACTCAGTGCAGAGCAAAAAGTTGAATTAAGTACGCAGTCACATTTAAATGTTTATACCAATAGCGGTATGGACGGTAAATTAGCACATGATTTAGTGACGCAAATTGCATCTCAAGATGAAGCAACGTCGCAAAAACAAGCTACGCATTATCAATGTTTACCAGAGTTAGTTGATGAATTTAAGTTTGAGTCTAAGGGTTGGCTTGGTTACTTAACCATTGTGTTTGTTATTTATGTTTTATCCTCTTTGTTGTATCAGTCTTTTGTTGTGCCTACTTTTGTAGAGATATATAGCACGCACACAGTTTCTTTAAATCATGTATTTGATGATTATTTTACTTATTGGTATGTGCCAATCATTTTATTGGTTTTATTATTAAGTATTATTTTTACAGTTATTTTAAAGCTTAAAAAAGCGAGTGCTCTAACAGAGCTACAGCCTTTTTCAGGTTTATTTAAAGTCCTCATTCCTCGCCAATTAATTAATAAATACAACTCTTTAATTACCACGTTATTATTTCCAAGTAATTATAAAGAAGGTGTTAAAGCTTCTACACCCCAAACCGAGCATTTAGCCAAATGCGAGTTGTTAGGTTTAGAAACACAAAAAGAATTTAAAGCGTTATTAAAGCAGCAGTTAAAATTGCTTAATGCGCATATTAAAAGCTATATAAATAAGCTCGTTATTATTTATGGTTTAGTCATTGTTGTGTCTATTTACCTGTTTGTTAAAGCGGCTTATCAACCAATATTTATGCTAGGAGATGTGTTATGAAAACGAAAGGATTTACGTTAATAGAGTTGATGGTGGTGGTATCTATTATTGGTGTTTTAGCTGCGGTTGCTCTACCTCAGTACAGTAAGTATATGCAAAAAGCAGAACTTGTTGACCCACTTGCAATGGCTGCTGCCATTCGAGAAGACGTTACTGTTTATTATCTTGAAAACAGACGCTTTCCAGCAAGTAATGAGCAAGCGGGTGTACCTGCAAGTAAGTTCTTAATTGGTAATAGAGTGACGGGCATCACAGTCGATAATGGTGCTATTCATATTAGCCTCGGTAATAAAGCTTCACAGCCTTTGCAAAATACAGTTTTAACATTCAGACCAGCAGTAGTAACGGGAAGCCCTACAAGTCCAATTGCATGGTTATGTGGATTTGACGAACCAGTAACTGGCATGCAAGCAGTTGGCGAAAACAGAACAACAGTACCAAAAGAAATTTTACCTTCAGCGTGTATATAAAATAGTTTAGGGGATTAAAATGCAATTAACTATTCATCAAATTGATGCATTTACGAGTGAGTTATTTAAAGGTAATTACGCGGCAGTGATCCCACTTGAATCGTGGTTAAGTAACGATTTAATGCTAAAGATTGGCGCTGAAAATAACGTATCTGAAACTGCTTTTACCTGCCAGCAAGACGATGGCAGTTTTGTTATTCGCTGGTTTTCACCGTTAATGGAAATAGATTTTTGTGGTCATGCCACACTTGCGGCAGCCTATGTTTTATGTGAAGAGCATAATATATCGCAAATTCGCTTTATTGCTGATGCGGTGGGCGAGCTAATCGTTAATAAAAA
Organism: Pseudoalteromonas sp. SWXJZ94C; assembly: GCF_015864385.1. Taxonomy (NCBI): domain Bacteria; kingdom Pseudomonadati; phylum Pseudomonadota; class Gammaproteobacteria; order Alteromonadales; family Pseudoalteromonadaceae; genus Pseudoalteromonas; species Pseudoalteromonas sp. SWXJZ94C. The sequence goes on along the minus strand of NZ_JADYXF010000017.1, from coordinate 55,989 downwards.
CGCTGATGGTAGCTTTGCAATGACCTTTCCTAAACAAGCACCGATTGAGGTACAAAATGTACCGCAGCAATTGCTTGATGGCTTGTCTATACAACCGAGTAAAGTACTTAAAAATCGTCAAGCTTACTTTGCTATTTACGAAAGCGCTGATCAAATAATTGAATTAACAACTAACTCTGAACTTTTAAAAACACTTCATCCACTGGATGTAGTGGCTACAGCACCTAGTGATGAATATGATTTTATATCTCGTTATTTTTGGCCCGCAAGCGGTGGCGACGAAGATTATGTAACAGGCTCTATTCATACGGGGTTAGCCCCTTTTTGGGCGCAGAAATTAGGAAAAACTACGTTAAGTGCTTATCAAGCTTCAAGCAGAGGCGGGGAGTTAAGCTGTGAAGTGGGTGATACAACGGTAACTTTAACCGGACATGCTGTAAGGTATTTAAAAGGCACTATTTATATTTAATTTTTAAATCTCGCTCTATAAAAAAGGCCACGTTTAACGTGGCCTTTTTGCTCAACTTTAGAAGTTGCTTACGCTTCTAACGCTTTTGTAATTAAACGGTCAATATATTTTTTATGCGCTTTAGTTGCTGTATCAGCTCCCCACGCCACACTAGTATCGGCTATTTGAGTTAGCTGATATAACGCCGCTGTTTTAGCTAAGTTATCGTATTTACTTGCTCTGCCAAGACCTGCAATCGCGATTAGCTGATTCACATACTCTATTTGTAAGTTGTGGCTAATAGAGTTTGCGTCTTTGCTTTTTACAAAAATGTTGGCGGTTAAATCTTCCATAAACTGAGTTAGGCTATATTCGTTACCATACAAAGCAGTATCAGAAATACGCAGCAATACGGCTGGGTGTAATAGCTGCGCAAGTACAGATTTTTGCATACCTAAAATCATTTTGTGTGCTTTAGGGTCTTCATTTTTACCAAAGTGATTAAAGCCACGACGTTGCAGTTGTAGGTAGCTGTATAGAGGCTGCATGTTTTGCAGTACGTCTGGTGCAAATACAAACTTGGCTAATATATCCATCGCTTGTGTTTGACGCTCAAGCGATACCGGTGTAAATGGTTTATCTGCGTTTGTATCACCTACTACAGCCCGCTCAACGTACACACCACCAATTTGGCGAGAAACAACATTTGCTTGAGCTCTATACTGACCAAATAAGGTATTAGCAGAGGTAACAAGTTGTTGGTAAGACTCACCTTTAACCGTTGCTTTATCCTTTAGCTCAGTAAATAGTTTATTAATTAGCGCCATACGATCTGCGCCATAGGCCGCAGGGTTTGACGACAAATCACCAATCATTACACGTGGATCGATATGGCGACCTGGTGCGCGCATATCGTCTGCATCGTTACCAAAGGCAAGGGCGTGTTCACTTGAGCGAGCAAGTATTTTTTCAAGTCTAGCTTGCTCAGCAGCTTCATCTGCAAGCGCTACGCTGTAGCCATAGTTAATTGCCCAATCATCGTAAGGACCAGGTTTTGTTTGAAAAATATCACCTTGCTGCATACCAATTGGGGCAATGTTAGCGGGTGCATAATCCATAACAGAACCGGTTACTATGCCTTGGGTTTTGTTTTTATCGTGTACTTCTTTTTCATCCCACAAAATTGATGATTTCATATTGTGGTTAAGACCTAAAGTATGACCAACTTCGTGAAGTACCAATTGCGTTAGACCTTGGCGAAGCATTTCTTTATCTTCAATTTTGTCGCCGCTAGCAAGGCCTTTGGCAAGCATTAGATTTTGTTGAATCTCATGCCCTAGTGAGCAATTTAGCTCGCCGGTATTTGTTGTTTCACCGTGGCTCATTGTTCCTTGTGTGAAAAGTGTGTCGTAAATCCAACGGTTTTTCATAAATACAAATTCAAGCATAATGTCTGAACCCAGTATTTCGCCTGTTAATGGGTTAGCAAGTGCAGGTCCGTATCCGCCAAATGGAGGTTTAGGTGATGAAGTCCAACGCAGTACGTTGTAATTAATATCGCCCGCATCCCAATCTGCATCATCTGGTTGTACTTTTACCTCTAAGGCATTTTTAAAACCGGCTTTTTCAAAAGAAGTATTCCATGTTAAAACAGCGTCACGAATAGTATTGCGCCATTCAATAGGTGTGGTGTTTTCTATCCACCAAGTAATTGGTTTTACTGGCTCTGAAAGCGCTGCACTTGGGTCTTTCTTTTGTAGATCCCAACGTTTTATAACATCTTGATAAGGTGCCCAATCGGTAGATGTCATTTGATCAAATTGATTTGTGAAATAACCAATGCGAGCATCATCCATACGGGGTGCATAGTTGTTGCTAGGTAGAGCAACAAACGAGTGCTGAACTTTTACCGATATACTACGCGGATCGCTTACTGCATTTGAGCCGCGTACCGTTGGACTTGGGTTAGTAAATACATAATCAACAACCACATCTAAGTTATTAGGATATGGACGCTGTTTAATAATGCGTGATTTTTTATCGTCTAACTTGCCTACTTTAAAGCGCTTTTTAGCGTTTTTATCGGCAGGATTTGGTGTAGGCGACACTTTATGAAGTGCTTCGCTTAAAAATAACTTATTTACATTGAATGCTATTTTACCGTCTTCTTCTTTTTCTATTTTAATGCTCGCAAGTACCGCTTCACTAATATTGGCATCACTCGCTTTTGAAATGGCACTGTTTTCGTCAAATTTATAACGAGGTGTTTTGCTAATAATATCGATACGATCAAAGTATTTTCTAAATTCAATTAACTTAGTTTCACGGTACGAACCACGATAATGACCTGCATCTGTAACGCCATCAACAGTATGGGCAAAATATACAAACGGTGTATTAAGTTGGGACTCGTTAATCACCATAAGGTGCTTACCGGTTTTTTCGTCTTGATAAAGGCTAAATATACCGGCAAATTCGGTTTGCCCTTTAATCATTTCACTAAGAGTTTTTGGTTCTTTATCTTCTTTTTTATCGGCTGCAAATGCATGACCGCTAAGCGCTAAACTAAGTGCAAGCGTAATTGTAGTTAACTTCATTTTGAGACTTTTAATATTTGTTAATATAATTGGACTGTACGTAAATTAATATTATTTAACACAGCTACGCGATGAAATTCGATGCGCTTACTTTAACCATTTGATTTAAATAAATAAAAGTTTGTAACAAAATATAACTAACAGATTAAATTACAGACATTTATTTTTACTGCGCAATTATTAAGATGATTTAAGTTATAACTGCAACAGTTGCTTACAAATGTCACCTTAATGTTTCATTTAGCTCTGTTATTATAACGTTAATAGAATTTTGGGGATAATAAGGTATGCAAACAAATTCACTTAAATGGGTTTTTCCATTTGTAGCGCTAATTGTTGGTGTTGTTGGCTTTATGGGAATAAATGCCATTGCACAAGAGCCAGAAAAAAAAGAAGTAATTGATACTCGCCCAACGGTGCAAGTTGAGCCTGTGACTGCAAACGATCACCAAGTTATTATAAATAGTTACGGCGAAGTTAAGCCTCTTGAAAATACACAGCTTTCGGCGCAGGTGTCGGGCGAGGTATTAAGTTGGCACCCTAATTTTGTAGCCGGTGGCGTAGTTGCTCGTGGCGAGACGCTATTTACTATCGAAAAAGATAACTACGAAGCTGCCGTACTTGTTGCTGAGGCAGAAATTGCTCGCGCACAAGCAGGCTTAATAGAAGAGCAAGCGCAAGCGCAAGTAGCGGAGGACGAAGCAAAGCGTTTTCCAAGTAAAGCGCGTACAGATTTATTTTTACGTAAACCTCAAGTATTAAGTGCACAGGCATCTGTTAAGTCGGCGCAAGCTGCATTAAAACGTGCACAGCGTGACTTAGATAATTGTGATGTTACAGCCCCTTACGATGCTTTAGTGATTAGCCGTAGTGTAGGTGTTGGGCAGTACGTAACTATAGGTTCGCAAGTTGCTGAGCTAAACAATATTGAAACCGCCGAAGTGATTATTCCTATTGCAGGGTTTGATAGCGTATTTTTACCAAAACGAATTAAAGGCATTAAAGCTACTGTTGTTCAAAAAGGCTTAAATAGTTTTACCCGAGAAGGGGTAATTGACCGTGATTTAGGGATTATTGATAACGCTACGCGTATGACTAGTTTGGTAGTGCGTATAGATGACCCGTATGGACTTAAAAATAAGCAACCAACAGTTAAGTTTGGTAGTTACGTTCAGGTAAATTTTGCAGGATCAATACTTAATAATATTTACCGTTTACCGCAAGAGTTAGTTAATAACAAAACTGTATGGATAGTTAATGAAGAGCAACAGCTTGAACCACGAAAGGTAACCGTTATTCGTGAAGAAGGTGAGTATTTTTATATCAGTGGTGGTTTACAAGCGGATGATAAGTTAGTTATCACTCTGCCAGAATATCCGCAAAAAGGCATGGCTGTAAAAATCGTTGGTACTCAAAATACTAAAAAAATAGATGCACCAAAAAGTGCCGCCACTGAAGAACTATAAGGGTAGATTGAGTTATGAATAACACTGAACTACCAAATACAGCGCCAAAAGCTGAAAAGCAAACGGGTATTATTGCTTACTTTGCTAATAACTCAGTAGCTGCAAATTTAATGATGTTTTTCATCATTGTAATGGGATTGATAAGTTACTTTACGATTCAGCGACAAATGTTCCCTAACATAGAAGTTAATTACATTAATATTGAAGCTAATTATCCTGGTGCTTCACCACAAGAAATCGAAGAAAGTATACTTATTAAAGTTGAAGAATCATTAAAAGATATAACAGAGATTAAAAAAGGTGTGTATCGCGCATTTAGAAACAGCGGTAGAGCCAGCCTTGAAATTAATACCGATGCAGAGCTAACCGACGTGCTTGATAAGGTAAAGTTGCGTATTGATGGTATTGCTACTTTCCCCTCAGGTATGGAACCGGTCACCATAAGTCAGATTGAGTTTCGTCAAGACGTAATTGGTATGACGTTGGTGGCTGATTTACCCTTAATTGAACTAAAGCCTATAGCAAATCAAATAGAAGATGAATTACTACAGTTATCTAATGTATCGTTGGTGGTAAACGATGTACCGCTTGATGAAATTGCTATTGAGATAGAGCCAGATACGCTACGCCAATATAATTTAACACTCAGTGATGTAATGAATGCAGTGCGTCGTCACTCTGCTAACTTTTCGGCGGGGCAATTAAAAACAGACGCAGGTATTATTTCTGTTCGAGTAGAAAATCAGTTTTACTCTGGTGAAGAGTTTAGACAAATTCCGGTAAAAATTGGTGCTAATGGCGCTAAGGTATTACTGCAAGATATTGCGATAATTAAAGACCAATTTACTGAAGGGGAGCGCTACTTTAAATTTAACGGTGAAAATGCAGTTTATTTATCGGTAAAAGCAACGGAAGAGCAAAGTATTATCCCCGTGGCTGATTCAGTGAAAGCGTATATTGATCAAAAAAATAAAGCGTTACCACCGGGAGTGCGTCTAGAGCCGTTGATGGACTTTACCTACTACCTAAATGCACGTTTAGATATGATGAAAGCTAACCTATTTCAAGGCGCTATTTTGGTCGCAATTATGCTATCAATCTTTTTACGCTTTAAATTGGCGCTTTGGGTAATGATTGGCTTACCGGTGTGCTTTTTGGGCGCGATGATGATGATGCCATTGTTTGGTGTGACGATTAATATTGTGTCTTTATTTGCATTTATTATGGTGCTAGGGATTGTGGTGGACGATGCCATTGTCATAGGCGAAAGCGCCTACACCGAAATAGAGAAAAAAGGTGGCGGTGTTGTTAATGTGGTCAATGGGGCAAAGCGTGTAGCGACTCCAGCTACTTTTGGTGTACTTACAACCATAGCTGTGTTTGCACCATTTACGCTTTCTAGCGGTCCTGAAAGTGCTTTATTCTACGGTATTTCGGTAGTTGTTATTCTGTGCTTAATTTTCAGCCTTATTGAATCGAAATTAATTTTACCAGCGCATATTGCACATACGCATTTTTCACCGATTAAACCCGACGGTTGGCGTGCGCGTTTTAATAATCGTTTTTTTGGTTTTGTTAATGGTCCTTACAAACAATTTATAGTGAATTGCATAGAGTGGCGCTGGACAGTTATGTTTGGTTTTATTGCGCTGTTAATCTTAACTTTTGGTTTGATTTCATCTGGTCAAGTTCGTACGATCCCTTCGCCTAAGGTACCCCACGATTTCCCTCAAATTAATCTAGAAATGAATGATAATGTGTCAGACATTCAAACCATTAACGCGATTCGTGAAATTGAAGCTATGGTGCTAGAGGTTGATAGAGAAACAGAGCGTAAAGAAGGCCAGAAAATGGTGCGTGATGTACTGGTGTTTAATCAAGGTCGTACTGAGGCGCAATTACTCGCGCCATTAGTAGATGAAGATTTACGTTTATATAATGCATTTGAGCTGTCTCGACGCTGGCGTGAAGCGATGCCAGATATCGCAGGTGTTAAATCACTAACTATTCAAGATGATGTTGGTGCTGGAGGCGGTGGTAGTGATGGCGAGTTTGGCTATTTATTATATGGATCAGATATCGATACGCTTAATAATGCGGGTCGTCGTTTTATACAGTTATTACAACAGCAGGAAGGTTTGTTTGATATTAGCTCAACTATCGACCCAGCAAGCAAAGAAATACAAATGAGCTTAAAGCCTGTTGCTTACGACTTAGGTTTAGACTTAGCGGCGATAGCGAATCAAATTGGGGCAAGTTTTTATGGTGGCGAAGCGCAGCGTGTTATTCGTCGTGGTGAAGAAGTACGCGTAATGGTGCGTTACCCTAAGCTCACTCGTGAAGCATTTTCATCGCTTAAGCATGCGGTTGTTACAACACCACAAGGCAGAGAGGTTTTATTAGGAGATGTGGTTGAGCTGACAGAAACACCTGGTATTAGCTATATTCGTCGAGAAGGTGGTTATCGTACAGTGTACGTTTATGGCAACATTGACGAAGAAGCAATCGAACCGGGTGAGGTGGTTAAACAAGTTAAAGAAAACCTACTTCCACAACTTAAAGAAGAGTACCCAAGTGTTAAGTCTGAATTAGGCGGCGCAATAGAAGAGCAGCAAGCACAAGCAAATGAGCAACAATTGTTTTTTATTGGCGGTATGATTTTAGTTTACATATTATTGGCTGTACCACTTAAAAGTTATTCACAACCTTTAATAGTGATGTCGGTTATTCCATTTAGCCTGACAGGCGCAATTTGGGGGCATTACTGGTTTGGTTTAGACATGAGCTTAATGTCGGGTTTTGGCTTGATTGCTGCTGCTGGAGTAGTTATTAATGACTCGTTGGTAATGACTGACTTTATTAATCAGGCACGCCGCGCAGGCGTTCATACTAAAGATGCCGTAATAGAAGCTGGTTGCGCTCGCTTTAGGCCTATATTACTTACCTCAATTACTACATTTGCAGGTGTACTGCCAATTATGTTTGAAACAAGCTTGCAAGCTAAGTTTGTTATACCTATGGCTGTAGCACTTGGTTTTGCTGTTATGTTTGCAACATTAATAACACTTATATTAGTGCCATGTTTGTACATTATATTAAGTGATATTGGTAAGGTGTTTCCACGCATTTTAGGTGGGATTAGAACTGTATTTAAACGTCGCCCGCAGAAGGTTTCGTTAAACAAATAAAGTACTAGGGTCTGTTGAACTTTCAAGGTTAAATTTGCAGCAGTCTGTTTGGTATTTAGGCAAGGCAGAGCCTATACAGTGTGGTTATTCCCCATAAATAGGCGATAACGTAGCATTAATGCCAAACAGGCGCTGCCCAAAGGGTTCTTCCTAGAGGCTATTTACTCTTTGTTGCTCGGTTTTGACTTAGCCCACTAGGTTACAAATCTCGCGCCGCGATTAAATAGCCCCTAGTTTGAACAAATTTTAATCCGCAAAGATCAACAGACCCTAGCATAACAAATACAAAAAAAGCACTCAACGGTTAACGTTGAGTGCTTTTTTATTGTTACTACTTTAAGTAGTTACAACAATAAAAATTAATCTTTAAATTGTTTATGGCAATCTTTACAGCCTTTAGCCCATGCACCAAATGCTTTACCAATTACGGCTTTATCGCCCGATTGAGCTGCTAACGCTAGCTTATCTGCATTTGCTGCAAAAGCATTCGCTTTTTCAACAAAGGTTGCATTTTCGGCCCAAACAGCAGCAAGTGCAGCTGTGTCGCCTTTATCAGTCCCTTCGTAAAACGCTTCCCATGGCATTTTAGATAAAGCAGCGGCGTTGTTAGCACGCTTTTGAAATTGCTCTGCGTCAAAAGGTACTTTGCCTTTTAGCATTGCGCCCATGTCGCCAATTTGAACTGAAATCATAGAAAATGCTGCTTGGCGGTATTCAATAGCATCGCTTGGCTCTTTAAATGCTGAGTTAGCTGATACGCTAAGCGTACATGTTGCTAATGCTATTGTTGCTAAGATTGTTTTAAATTTCATAGTTTGCCCCTGTTGAAAATTATATTTGTTGATTAAGTATATTGTATCTAACGTCGTTTTTATTCAAGCAAATACGATGGATTTAATTAAAACTTAATCATTAAGTCCTATATCAGCAAATATCATCCCTCGGCGCATACTTCTGGTAGCCAAAAATACTTCTCCAAGTAATGAAATAAATGCACATATGAGAAATGCCATTGCTGCAACAAAACAACAAGCAATGGTTACACTTAAATTAATAGACTGAATGTGCGATAAAAATAAAAACATAACAACAGCACACACCAATAGCGCACTTAATACGCTTAAACTAAAAGCGATATGTATAAAACGAGATCGCTTTAATAGTGCTCTAAGTTCGGTAGCTAATGATTTGTTAAAATCGTCGTCTGTATTTACTTTTAGTCTTCGCTCTAGTAGCCGTGCTCGGTCGGTAATTCGCGCCAAGCGATTAGATAAAACACCTAAAGTAGCCGCTATACCAGTGATTAAAAATACCGGAGCAACGGCTGTTTGAATTACTTTAGCCATGGTTAAAATATTTATTACTTCGCTATTCATTACTACCCTTAATCAGTTGAGCTTAAAAGTGACTTATTATATTTACAGAGTACCTGATGTAGGCTTGTTAAGTAAAAAGGAATTACGTTGATTTACTTTACATAGCTTCACAAACTAAATCACAATAAAGGTCATTTATAGGTATATTTAACTACTTAATAAAAAATAAAAACACAATAAGGATTTTGACTGATGAAACATACTCCATTTGCACTTGCTGCATTGTCGCTAGCTATTTTAAGTGGCTGTAATCAAGCCCCAGAAGTAACTCAAAAAAATAATACGCAGGTTAAAGCAACTCAAGTTGCACAAGCTGTTGCGCCTATTGCTAAAAAAGTACCGCATGAAATGACTATTCATGGTGATACACGCATTGATGATTACTATTGGCTACGTGATGACGAGCGTAAAGCACCTGAAGTGATTAACTACTTAGAAGCTGAAAACACATACACTGATGCAATGCTCGCACATACTAAAACACTGCAAAGCGAGTTGTTTGAAGAGTTAAAAGGGCGTATTCAAAAAGACGATGATTCAGTCCCAGTTAAAAACGGTGATTATTTTTACTCATCGCAAACACGTGGCGATAACGAATACACTACTTACTTACGCAGTAGCGATTTTTCAGGTACCGATCAGCAAGTTATTTTAGATGTAAACGAACTTGCTAAAGATCACGATTATTATGCGGTAAGTGGTTTAGATGTAAGCCCTAATGGTAATTTAATGGCTTATGGCGAAGATACTGTTAGCCGTCGTATTTATAGCGTAAAAATAAAAGATTTAACTACCGGTAAATTACTCGAAGACACACTTGAAGGCACCAACGGTGGCATTGTGTGGGCAAACGATAATAAAACTGTTTATTACATTAAAAAAGATTTACAAACTTTATTAGGTTACCAAGTTTATCGTCATACATTAGGCACACCACAAGCTGATGACGAGCTAATTTACGAAGAAACTGATACCAGTTACTACATGGGTATGAGTAAAAGCAAAGACGAGTCAGAAATTTATATTTGGCATAGCAGTACAGCGGCATCTGGCGTATCGGTGTTAAGTGCTGATGATACTAAAGCAATGCCTAAGCGTTTAATTGAGCGCGAAGCAGGGCTTGAATATGATATTTCGAAGCTAGGGAATACTTACTACATTGTCACTAATTTAGATGCTGTAAATTTTCAGCTAATGAAAGTTGATATTGATAAAGCAGGCGACAAAGCTAATTGGCAAAGTGTGATCCCAGCGCGCGACGACATTAAACTCGAAGGCATTGATTTATTTAATGACTACTTAGTTTACCAAGAACGTGAAATGGGCCAATCAAAGTTGATTGCGCGTGATTTAAAAACAGGTAAAGAGTTACCACTGAGCTTTAACGACAGCGCCTATACAATTGGTACTTATGGCAATAACGATATAGATAGTAGTACGTTACGTGTTTACTACACAAGCATGACTACACCAAGCTCATCGTACGATGTAGATTTAGCGACTGGCGATAAAACGCTTCTTAAACAACAGGTTGTGTTAGGTGATTTTGATGCTAAAAATTACGCGTCAGAGCGTATTTTTGTAACCGCTCGCGATGGCATAAAAGTACCGGTAAGTTTAGTTTACCGTAAAGATGCGTTTAAAAAAGATGGCACTAACCCGCTACTGCAATATGGTTATGGGTCGTACGGTGCAACAATGGATCCAACGTTCTCAAGCTCACGTTTGAGCTTGTTAGACCGTGGTTTTGTATTTGCAATTGCCCATGTACGTGGCTCGCAAATGCTAGGTCGCCCTTGGTACGAAGATGGTAAGCTACTAACTAAAAAGAATACGTTTAACGACTTTGTTGACGTAACCAAAGCATTGGTTTCTCAAAAGTATGGCGCAAAAGATGAAATATTTGCGTTAGGTGGCAGTGCTGGTGGCTTATTAATGGGCGCAGTAGCGAACCAAGCGCCTGAGCTTTATAAAGGCATGGTTGCTGCGGTACCGTTTGTAGATGTAGTAACAACGATGCTTGATGCGAGCATTCCGCTTACAACAAATGAATACGGCGAATGGGGTAATCCGAACGAAAAAGCGTATTACGATTACATGCTGTCTTACTCGCCATACGACCAAGTATCTAAGCAAGCGTATCCTAATATGTTGGTAACGACTGGCTTGCACGATTCACAAGTTCAATACTTTGAACCTGCAAAATGGGTTGCTAAGCTGCGTGACTATAAAACTGATGACAATAAGTTACTGTTTAAAATAGATATGGAAGCAGGGCACGGTGGTGCATCGGGTCGCTTTAAGCGCTTAGAAGATACCGCGCTAAACTATGCATTTATGCTTGATTTAGCGGGTATTAAAAAGTAGTTAATCTTTATATTTAAATAGATTTAACTCAATAAGGTGCTTTTTAAGGAAGCACCTTTTTTTGTGGCAAATTAAAGCTAAACATAGTGCCTTTACCAATTTCACTTTGTACGTAAATTTCGCTATCCATCAGTTTTAATAATCCCCTACAAATAGCCAGCCCTAAACCACCTTGCTGACGACCTTCTTTATTTGAGTTGCTTGCCTGATAGTGCGGATCAAAAATAGCACTTAGTTCATCTTGTTTTATGCCTACGCCCGTGTCTGATACATGCACAAATAATTGATTATCGTCACTGCGTTGTACATTTACTGCGATACTGCCGCCGCGAGAAGTATGCCTAATTGCGTTATCTATTAAGTTACTCAACACACGCTCTAATTTAGCTATGTCGGCAACCACAGGGAAATCACAAATCGCGGGTTCTACCGATAAACTAATACCTTTTTTATCAACGGCTAAACTAAATTTTGCCATACAATCGTAAATGAGTTCACCTAAATTAAAGGTTTCTTTATTTATGTTTATTTCGCCATTTTCTAAGTGAGCAAGCTCAAATATTTGTTCTATGAGTAGCTTTAATTGCCCACAATTATTAAGCGATACCTGTAAGTATTCTTGCTGCTCTTTTTTACTTAGCTGCTCGCCGGACTGGTTTAATACTTCTAAAAAGCCTTGCAGTGAAGCAAGCGGTGTACGTAGGTCGTGCGATAAGTGAGTAAGCAACTCTTTGCGTTGTTTATCGCCTTGTTCAAGCGCTTTAAATTGCTCGTTAATACGGGTAAGCATGGCTTGAATACTTCGACCTAAGCTATGCACTTCGTTACTTTTTTGCGTTGAATAGTTACTTAGCTTGGTGTCGGTAAGGCTGTAATTATTCGCTTCAATATTACTTACATCGCGCGCTAAGCGCTGAATAGGATTAGTAAAAAAGCGCAGTAAAATGAGCATAGCAATGAGTAAAAATGCAAGTGCAGAGCCAAGCCATAAAGCGGCTAGCCATAACTTGTCATTATTTTTTACCGTGCTTAGTGAGGTGTCGTAAGCTTCGCCACCAATAATTACATATAAATAGCCTTGTAACTTATCGTGATTGAATACTGGTGCGGCTGAAAATATTTTTTGTTGCTCTTTATTACGAGGATTATCACCATAAATAGGTGCAGCGCTTGGGTTGTTAATCAGCTTTTTTAAAGGCGTTAAACTAATATGCGTGCGTTTAACTTTCCCTGGCTTTGCTGAGTAAGTAAGAATTTTTCCGGTTTCGTCTACAAAATAAAATTCAAACGCAGGACCTAATAACATTAAAGTATGAAAAAGATTTTCAAGCGCTTTGTAGTCGTAAACACCTTCTTTTATTAATGGATTATCTTGTACTAAATGCTCAGCTAGCGCTAAATGTAGGTTTTGTTCGGCGTGGTGTTTTGATGTGAGTTCTAATTGCTTGCTCCAGCCGTAAACAAGGACGCAAATAAAACAAAAAATGACGACTAGCGATATAGCTAATTTTTGATACAAAGATAATTTCATAATAGGTGTCTTAATTGAGTTGGCTAGGGTTTAGTTTGTAACCAACACCCCAAACGGTTTCGATGATCGGCGCTTGTTGGTGTTCTTCTAGCTTGGCACGTAAGCGGTTGATATGTGAATTAACCGTGTGCTCGTAGCCACTATGCTGATAACCCCATACTTTATCGAGTAATTGCTGGCGACTAAAAACATGATTTGGGTGGCGTGCAAAATAAACGAGTAAATCAAATTCGGTGGCGGTAAGGTTAAGTGCTTGTTTGCCTAAATACACTTGGTGCGAACTAAATTCTATATTGAGTGAGCCTACATTTAGTGTTTGTTCGCTATCAACGGGGGAGTTGTCGTTATTTTGGCTAGCGAGTAGTTGTGCTCTGTGGCGTAATTGGGTTTTTACTCTGGCTTGTAATTCGCGTGCAAAAAATGGCTTACAAATATAATCATCAGCGCCCATTTCAAGACCAATTACTCTGTCCATATCGCTACTAAGCGCGGTGAGTAAAATTACGGAGGTAGTTGGGTAATGCTCTTTTATTTTTCGGCATAAGCTCAAACCGTCCATTTGCGGTAAATTTATGTCGAGTAAAATAAGCCCATAGGGATGCTTGGCTATTTTTTTTAAGGCAAGTTCTGCGCTTACAACATGATCTACATGTAAGTTAAGCGAAGTAAGTTGTGTGGTAATTAATTTACCTATTTCTCTGTCGTCTTCTACTACTAATATTTTTTCGTGACGCATGTATAACCTCGTAAAAAGGGGGGCATCCATGCTCCCTTACTTCCCCATTACAAGCTGGAACTTTACTGCGTGCGCGTAATTACTATTTTCGATACCGGATTATCAAACTTATGCTCAACACCGAGTACTGATGTTGATAATCCATCTTGATTTGACACAATGCCTGGATGCATTGCAATTATATCGGCAGTATCGTCACGTATTGGATTAAATCCTTCACCGCTAGCGGCAGGTCCTGGCACTGTTTCAGCTGTTTCTGTATTCGCTTCAGTACCTGCATCATAAGCAACGGTAGTACGTGTTATAGAACCACCGACTTCTAATGTAGATACATCTACAAGACTAAGACCGGTAAATGTGTCATTTGTATTCCCAAGCATTGCAGCAAATGACAAATTAAGTGTTTCCAGTGATTCGGCAGAAATAGAAACTGTGGTTGTTTCTCCTGGACCAATACCACCTTCAGCAGAAACTGCCGCTAGAGCGTCTTCAAATAATAAGTATTCATCATTCGCGCCACTTTCAGCAAGCATCTCTAAACCTACTGATGCTGGAGCACCAAATGTCCAAGGCGCTTCATCTTCAAAAGCAATCACAGATAGCGGAGATAAGGGTTGCCCTGCGGTTAAATTACTAAAAGTAATAGTAAACTCACTAATTACAGGTTCAACAACAATTGGCTCTTCAATTACAGGCTCTTCAATTATCGGATCGTTGTCGTCGTTATCGCTACATGCTGCCAGTGCAGTTGCAAGCATGATAACTAAAGCACTCTTTTTTAAATTATTAATAGATGACATAGTCAATACTCCTACTTAACTGTAACAGTTAACTTAGCTACAGGGTTTAACCATCTGTGTACTGTATTGCTAACGTCGCTATTACCAGCAGTTAAATCATCATCGCCTAAATTACCAGGGTGAATATGAACATTGATATTTGTATCGTTACTAACAATACCTGCGCCACCAGTACCTGCATCACCACCTGGTGCTGCTGGAATACCTGGTACACCTGGCGCACCAGAACCTTCTACTACTAGTTCATTATTTTGTTCAGTACCGGCATCATATGCATTTAAATAAACAGTATAAGTACCTGCTTCTGTAGGTATTTTCCAGCTATCTAAACCCGCGAAAGCATCGTTAGTAGGTAATAACATTGCTGTAACCGACAGGTAATCGTTACCATCGGTTGTTGTTAATGTGGTCATTGCTGACGTTGCAGGAGTAAGTAAACCACCTGCAGGGTTAGCAGCAATATCGCTACCAGCAGCAGTTGCTTGTGCCATAAGTGCTGCAATATCTCCGCCTTCAGCCATTGCTTGTAGTGCAGATGAAGCTTCTGTTGCAACTTCAAACAGTTTATCTTCAGTGTTATGAGCAGTTATTAGTACGGGTGTAAAGTGCATGCCTTTAGTTAGATTTGTAATTTTTAGGTCTAACTCTGCAGCCATAGTTGATTGGCTAGCTGCTGCTAAAATAGTTGCGATTGTAAATGTAGAAGCTTTCATTATTATTTCCTGTAAGTGATGATTCGAGTTAAGTATTGAATAATCGTTTCCAGAAACTCTCACAAACTTATCACTTTTTTATCACAAGATTTCACGTTGTGATTTTTTTGTAAATACAGTGGTTGATTTGTAGACATTTAGCCAATTAAGAGGCAACATATACAAAACAAAATGGAGAGTGTTATGGAAGAAAATCAAGAAGTTAAACCGGTTAATAAAGATGACCGTACATGGGCAATGCTATGCCATTTAAGTGCGCTTGCAGGGTTTGTTGTGCCATTTGGCTCAATAATAGGACCATTAATAGTGTGGCTTATTAAAAAAGATGAAATGCCAATTGTTGATGAGCATGGTAAAAAAGCACTTAACTTTCAGATAACGATGGCAATCGCATATTTAGTTTGTTTTTTACTGATTTTTGCAGTGATAGGTTTAATTTTACTGCCTATAGTGGCTATTTTCTCGTTAGTAATGGTTGTAATAGCAAGTATTAAAGCAAATGAAGGTAAGGAGTTTAATTACCCTCTAAGCTTAAATTTAATAAAATAATAACTTCACTTATTATTTTAAAAACCCAGCTAAAGGCTGGGTTTTTACGTTAAAGCACGGCTATGTTGCGGTGGCTTACTTTATAAACGTTAACAAGAGGGATCTTTATTAAAGGTAGTAAATTAAAGAGAGTAAATCACCATTGTTAATTTGGTGTATAATAAAGGTTAAATTTATTGTTTGGTGCTGTCGCGTGAAAGGATTTCAAATAAGGCATTTTGCATTTATGCTATTACTGCTTTTATGTACAAAAGTTGAGGCTGATAATTCATATGTAGTTGAGTGTCGCAATAGCATGAAAATGCAAACGGCAGAGCTTAGTTTAGTCAATTGCGAGCAGAACTTATCTTCTTTAGATCAACAAAAATTTCCGTTAGTTGCTGCTAAATTAATGTTGTATCTACATGATATTAATAATGAGCTGGGGAAAGGCTCAGCTGCAGAGAATTATTTATCTCAAATAAAAATAAGTAAAATATTTACTCAAAGTACCGAAATACAATATTTGTGGTTCAGAAAAATAGCTACTGATAACTTTTATGATAATGCTTACGAAGAGGCAAAAAATTATTATCAAAGCGCCTTTGAAATTGCAAAAAAAGAAAACAAAATACAATGGCTTGCTAAAAGTTATAACGACTTGGCGAGCATTGCAAAAAAACAAGGTGATTACCCTCAAGCGTTAGCTTATTTTCAAAAAAGCTTAGCCTTAAAAGAGGAGTTAGGAAATGACTTTTATACGGCAAACACACTCAGTAATTTAGGGCTAATTTATAAAACGCTAGAGAAATATGATGAGTCACAGCATTACTTTGAATTAGCATTAGAAAAACTGGTTAACTACACCGCTACTCATGATGATTTAAAAGCACTAGAATATTTAGCTCATATTTATCAATCATTAGCGCATATTTACACTATAAATGGTGAATACCAAAAACAGCGATTTTATAGTGAAAAAATAATCGATTATTACCAACAAACAAAAAATTTAAAACAGTCTTTGTATGCACTTATAGTGTTAACACGCTTACATATAAGTGCTAATGAATATAAACCAGCGCAGCAATTCCTCGTTAAATTAAATCAATACTTAGATACTTCTGAAAACCAGTTTCGCGGTGAAATATTTTTACTGAACTCGCAAGTGGCACAAAATGAAAAAAGAAGTGAAGAGGCTATTAACTATATTAAACAAGCGATTGAGGCTGTTGACAGTACTAACGAAGACACATTAAAAATGGAAGTGTACTTGTATGCAAGCGAATTGTATTTAAATACGGGCTACCCGTATGACTCAATTGTTTTTCTTAAAAAGTACCAAGATTTATATGAACAATTATTGCAGCAAAAATACAGCGAAAATATTCAAATAAAGCAAAGTGAAATTGAAAATGAAAGAATTAGTGGTCGGTTACTCGATCAAGAAATTATTAACCAAAAAAAGCAGCAAAGAATAAACAAGCTACTTAATATTACTCTATCAATATTTGTTTTATTTTTAATTATCGGCTTTTGTTTTGCAGTTTATATTTTTAGAAAACGAAAAACTCACCAACACCTTATTACTGTAATTGAGTCACATAAACAGCAGCTTTTTTTATTAAATAATATTGAAAAAGAGGAGGTGCAGGGGGCTACACACGCAGTGGATAATACGCTGTCTGAGTTGCTTGTAATTGCTATGCAAGATTGTTTGGCGGTATGGGAAAAGTACACACAAACTAATAAGGTAGAGTTGGCAGAGCGAAGCCAAATATGGAGTATCTCGATTGACTCTGGCAGGCTTAGAACACGATCACTTGATAAGTATCTTAACTTAAAAAAGATCCCCGAAAATCCTCGATGGCGAAATGTAGTTAAAACCTGTCACTTCATTTTATCTGAGTGCGAGCTCGATAAAAAAGACAGGGAGTTGTTAACTCAAGGGCTTAACAACATTATGACGATAGTAAAAAAAGAATCTATGCAGTAATTAATGTGAATGATTTAACTCATTAGTTTTAATTTTTTTTGGTGCTGTTTTAATCGAGCGACGCTTTTCTTCATATGTTGGCTTTATACTTTTGGCCACATAAACACACTCAAAAGAAAGCCCATGAGATAATTCATAAGTTATTGGCTTAGTACCTTTTGAATAAATAGCATCAATTAGGGTTTGCGGCCCGGTAAAGCGCGGAACTAAATTAGGCAATTTGGCTTTATAGTTAACACTCGCATGAGCATTACACATTGATACCGCAGCAAACCCAGCAATATTAAGTTTATTAATAGGAGTATTACCATTTTCAGATGAACTTTGGTTTCTGCTATTAAATGGATCGATCAAGTCGTGTATCGGTGGTACTTCAATTATATTTACAGTGGAGGTGGCTAATGCCTTTGTTGATGCAATTTGATTAGCATGTTGACCAGAAAAATGATTGTCATCGAGTGATACATTTTGGCTCATCATCCATTTTTCGACTTCAAAATATTTAGATCGCAAATGGAACTCTTCAATAATTTCTTCTTTATTCATTTCAAAAGAAGTAACGACTGTTATGTTTTTTTGATTTGTAGTTAGCTTATCAAAAGCAAGTAAATGCGCATTTACATTAGTAGAAACCGCGACGAGTGCACTAACAGATAATGCATTTAATATTATTTTTTTCATTATTGTATCCTTTAGTTATAACTCTAATAACAGTAGTCAAACTGCCTTATTTAATCTAATTCTAATGGGGGTAAATTTAGGGTCTATTTGAAAGAGCCCCTATTTTAACCCCTTAATTTAAAATACATTTTTATTTTTACTGCTAAGTTTCAATGAGCCAGAGGTATGGCTAATCATAAATTGAAACTTAAAGGATATTAAAATGAAAATATTAAAAAAACTCATACTTGGTACCTGTCTTATGAGCGCAGCTTTGCATGTAAATGCGGGTACGGCAACGGTCACAGGTAATGTAACGGCTGATAACGACTTTATTGTTGTGCACTCCCAAGGCAGTGTTAACAACGTTGTGCATCGTGGCGCACATGGAAGCCAATGGAAAAAAATTGAAGAGTTTAAGTTCGCTGTTAATAATTCAGCGAGTGCTATGGAAAGCTGCTCAGTTAGCGTAATTGCTTGGGGTGACGGAAGTAGTGCTCAAGGATTTGCAGGGATTTTTAAAGGTGACCATACCGTTTATACTGGTTCAGGAGTATTTAGAGCGCATCAATCCGATATTGCATCGACGGGATGGGCGCAAAGTGGTGGTCCAAATGCTGCACAAATAACCACGCTTATAAATGCACAAACAAGCCTGCCTTATACTATGAATAACGGTACTGTTGCTAGCGGCACTCCACCGTGGATGGCGTTAAACTTTCCTTTAGCGAATGTGGTTAATACAAAGTTATTTCGTTGGATTTGGTCAACAAGTAATAAAAGTAAGCGCACCTACTCAGTATTTACAGCCCCATGTGGAAAGTTAGTTAAATCGGAGAGTATTGCAGTAAGTGTGCCTGGAGAGCATTTTCAGTGTTACAACGTTGAGAAAGCAGACCGACTTCCAGAAGAAACAATTATGATTGCAGATCAGTTTGGTAGAACAAAGGCAGTTTTAGGGAAGCCTGTTTTGTTATGTAATCCGTCAACTAAAATACATAATAAACAAGAGTTTAAAATGCTAAACTCAAAACGACACTTAGTTTGCTACAACTACGTTAAGCAAAATAAAGTTAAGAGCCAAAATCTATTAATTAATAACCAATTTGCTCCAGACAATATTGTAAGCGGTCAGCGCGAATTGTTTTGTGTACCTTCAAGTAAAAAGCATGTTAGACCTACACGCCCACGCCCAGTTGAAGAAGTGGCTGTTTTGAAGCCCGCAAAGCTTAATAGAATAAATAACTAATAATTTAGGTCGTTAAAAATAGACTATATGATTTATTTATTTTTGATAAAGTAGGCATCATATTATTTTAAACCCAGCAATTAGCTGGGTTTTTACGTTTAGCTATAAGGGCGTTATGCTTTATTTCACGCTATTTGTTAGTGCATTTATATCTGCCACATTACTGCCTAGCTCATCTGAAGTGATTATGGTGGGAATGATTTCTCAAAATACAGTAAACCTTTGGCTTTTATGGTGTGTTGCAACACTTGGTAATGTTTTAGGCAGTTGCGTTAACTATTGGTTGGGTACACAAATATTACGCTTTAAAGATAAAAAGTGGTTTCCGGTATCACAAAGTGGGCTTGAGAGCGCGCAAAAGCAATTTAATAAATACGGTGTGTTTAGTTTGTTGTTTGCTTGGTTACCTATTGTAGGCGATCCGCTAACAGTGATTGGGGGGATATTTAAGGTACGATTTAGCTTATTTTTATTGTTGGTAACACTAGGCAAAGGCGCGCGCTATTTAGCGGTTATCGCCCTTGCCATAGGATTTGAAAAGCTTTTTTGAATGAACTTTGTCGGTTATTTAGCCCAATCAAGCGTTAACGACACCGAGTCAGCAAAACGCAGTGCGTGGGGTTTATCTACACGCGCTTTGGCATAATGTACACTTGGGTGTATGTGGCAAACAGCAAGAATTTCAGCAACCAGTTTTTCAAGTAGTAAAAAATGACCTTGCTCTACTAAGCTAATCACTTCTTTGGTGATTACTTTATAGTTTAATGCTTGGTCTACTTCATCTGTTTTACAGGCATCATCAGCAGGGTAATGAATCTCTAAGTTAATCACTACGTCTTGCTTTTTTTCGCGCTCATCTGGATTAAAACCAATAAAAGTGCGTAGGCGTAAGTTGGTTACATTAATAATTGCATTAGCCATAGATTAACCTCTTACTAGCTGCAAAAATTCGTTACGCGTTTTTGAATCAGCTC
This sequence comes from Pseudoalteromonas sp. SWXJZ94C, assembly GCF_015864385.1. Lineage (NCBI taxonomy): Bacteria > Pseudomonadati > Pseudomonadota > Gammaproteobacteria > Alteromonadales > Pseudoalteromonadaceae > Pseudoalteromonas > Pseudoalteromonas sp. SWXJZ94C. The sequence goes on along the minus strand of NZ_JADYXF010000017.1, from coordinate 35,360 downwards.
TAAAGTTACCTAGCATTGCAGAAGTTCGCATACTTGAATTTTGCTTTTCTACACCGCGCATCATCATACACATGTGCTTGGCTTCAACAATAACACCTACACCTTTTGCACCGGTTATTTCTTCAACCGCTTTGGCAATTTGATGGGTTAGTTGCTCTTGAATTTGAAAACGACGTGCGTACATATCTACTATGCGTGCAAATTTAGATAAACCGAGTACTTTGCCATTTGGAATATAAGCAATGTGACAACGACCAATAAATGGCAACAAATGATGCTCGCACATAGAGTAAAGCTCTATGTCTTGTATGAGTACCATATCGTCGGCGTCAGAGGTGAATATTGCGTTATTGGTTATCTCTTCAAGTGTTTGACGATACCCTTGCGTTAAATATTCCATTGCTTTTGCTGCGCGTTTTGGCGTATCAAGTAAGCCTTCACGATTAGCGTCTTCGCCTACAGCGGTGATTATTTTTTGGTAACTATCTTTTAATTCATTATGCATAAATGTCTCAGTTTATTAGCTTATTTACTTTAAATGACGACCGCCATCCACAGGCAAAGAACGACCTGTGATGTACTGGCTTTGTAATAGTAAATCAATGCTATTGATAATTTCTTGGCATCCGGGTTCAATGCCCATTAATGATTTTTTTAGGGTTTTAGTACGGTACTGATCGTCATCATGCTCATTAAAAATAATGAGCGATGGAGCAACCGAGTTTACTTTTATATTTGGCGCATATTTAGCGCTAAACGATTTTGTTAGATTTTCAAGTGCAGCTTTACTTGCTGCATAAGCTACATGTTTTGGGCTGCCAGTTTCTACTACGTAATCTGTAAGATGAATGATATCAGCAGGTTTTTTTAAACTAGCTTGATAGTTTAATAGTAAATCGGCACACATTAAATTAATTAAATAAGGTGTTTTAGCATGAATACGCATCATGTTATCAAATAATTGAACGTAGTTAGGATTGTTACCTTCACAGTCCCAGCTTGATGCATTATGTACAATTGCTCGCAATGACGTTGTATGCGTATTAAGCGTGTTTATGAAGTTACTTATACCTTCATCGGTACTAAAATCAGCATACACACACACAGCGCCTTGTTGCTCTAATAAATCAACAGCCTTATGGCGAGTACGATACGTAATAATTATTGCCTGCCCTAGGGCGATATAATGCTGAGCCAGTGCCAAGCCAATACGTTGGCCGGCGCCGGTTATTAAAATGGGCGATGTCATATAATGCAGTGTTCTCTTTGGCGGGTGGTTAATAAAATTTCAAAGCGTTATTTAGTTAGCATATACGCAGAGTTTAAATCAGTCGATCAAAAAAGTAATTAATGCTTATTAGGCATTAATTACTTTATATAGCTTACATGTCATCATAAATAGTTGGAATTGCTTGGCGCTTATGTTGTGTACGTAGGTAAATACCTACAAGCTTTTCTTCAACATCTTTAGACACAGGTTTCCCTTCTAAAAAGTCATCAATTTGTTCATAACTTAAACCTAGCGCTTCTTCATCGGTAAGCCCTGGGCGATCGCTTTCTAAATCGGCTGTCGGTGCTTTTTCTACTAATAAAGCGGGCGCACCTAATGCTGTTGCTAAAGAACGTACTTGGCGTTTTGATAAACCAAAAAGAGGAGCTAAATCGCAAGCGCCGTCACCAAATTTAGTATAAAAACCAGTAATGTTTTCAGCACTATGATCGGTACCCACAACTAAGCCTTGGCAAAAACCGGCTATTTCGTATTGTGCAACCATGCGTTGACGTGCTTTTACATTGCCTTTAATAAAGTCTATTTTTGCTTGCTCTGGTAATGTTTCACCATTACCAACAACAGCAGCTATTGCTTGTTCGTGAAGCGCATCGGCAGCAGGCTGAACATTAACGGTCATACGCTTGCTTGGCTGAATAAAATCAACAGCCATTTGTGCTTCATCTTCATCGGCTTGCACGCCATAAGGTAGACGCACAGCAATAAACTGGTATTTATCTGTACTGTGTTCTTTATTAAGCTCGTTTACGGCAAGTTGGCATAAACGTCCACAGGTAGATGAATCAACACCGCCACTAATGCCAAGCACTAAAGACGTTGAATAGGCAGCTACTAAACGTGTTTTTATAAAGTTAACTCGACGAGTTATTTCAGCGTTTACATCAATCATTGGCTGAACTTTCATTTCAGCTATAATTTCGGCGCGCATGGGTAGCTCCTTATTGTTTAAATTAATTTATATACGCAATAGACTTATTATGTGATTTAGTACGGTGTAATTAAAGCCCTAAATGGTCTTTTATCTGGCGAAGCTCTGCTTTTAACTCTTCAATTTCGGTGAGTAGTTCATCTAGCTCGTTATTTTGGACTGTATCTAACGTTGCGGTTGCCGCATTATTTATTAAATTAGACTCTTGATCACCAAACAGATGAATATAACGGCTATCGCGTTTACCCGGCTCTCGATCTAGTTTATTAACGTAGTCACTTTTAACAAGTTCGTTTAACGCATTTTCTACTTCGTTTACGTTACTAAATTGAGCAAGTCTATTACTGCGGGTTTTTAATTCACCTGGGGTTTGCGCGCCGCGTAATAACATTAAACAAACAATCGCACGTTGCTGATCAGTAAACTGTAAATTACTAAATTGCGTATTACAAAAGCGATGGTCGTATTTATTTACACGACCAGACAGCCCTTCGTCTATTGTCACCAAACGCATTTCAATTAATTCATCTAGTGTATTTTGTACGTCATTTTCAGTAAGATTTAAAACTGGGTCACGATTAGATTTTTGATTACACGCATTGACCAATCCATTTAAAGATAAAGGATAGTGCTCCGGCGTTGTACTTTGTTTTTCTAGTAAACACCCAATAATACGTTGTTGATTTGCTGATAACTGCATAAATAATCTCAAATTAGTAAGCGTATTTTATTAGCTTACACCTTTATTGAGTGCCAAGCCATTGTTGAAGCTTTGGTTGTAATGCAGCTAAATCGAGAGGCTTACTTAAATAGTCGTTCATGCCTGCGGCTAAGCATTTTTCTTTATCGCCCTGCATGGCATTGGCTGTTAATGCAATAATAGTAATATTTTCATTACCTTTACCCGCATCGCCTTCTCTAATAGCTTTAGTTGCTTGGTAGCCATCCATTTCAGGCATTTGGCAATCCATTAAAACTAGCTTATATGGTTTCCCTTGTTTTGCATTGAGTTTTACAATTGCCTCAAGCCCATTTTCAGCAATATCAAAAACCACTCCTGCTTGTTTTAATAAAGCAGAGGCAACAACTTGGTTAATTTTATTATCTTCAACTAGTAAAAGTGTGGGCTCGGTTGAATCAACAGTTGTTGCTTTAGTTAGTTTATTTTGTAGTTGCGCTTGATTTTGTTGCTGCTCTATATATTTATCATTTGTGAGTGAGTCAAATAAATCAGAGGGAGTGAGTGGTTTGAAAATCATACAGTTGACCTCCATACCAAGCTTTGACTCTTCTCGTGAGTAGCTCATAGGAGCCATTATCACTAACTTACAGCTGTACATAACTATAAAGTTTTTGAGGGTAGCAATATGTGACGGAGTGGCTTTTTCAAAAAAGTAGTAATCTACTAAAATAGCATCTGGCTGAATGGTTATATTTTTTAGATAATCAGCTACATCACAGTAGCTATGTATGCAGTTAACAGTTGCACCCCATACAGTGAGCTGCTTATTTGCAGTGCCTGCATTTAAAGCACATTCATCAATAATAAGAATACGTTTATTTTTAATTAAATGACTCGGTAAATCTTGCTCTTTACTCAAGCGTGGTTGTATTTTTATGGTGAAAGAAAACGTACTGCCTTCGCCTACCATACTATTCACACTTACTTCGCCATTCATAAGCTCACATAGTTGTTTAACTATAGCTAGGCCTAATCCTGTTCCACCAAATTGGCGCGTAGTTGAGGTATCTGCTTGCGTAAAAGATTCAAATAATGAATTTTGTTGTTTAGGATCAATACCAATACCAGTGTCGATCACTGAGCATTGTAAAAAGGAACCATCGGTTGTTTCATCTATTTTTGCCGTTATTATTACTTCACCATTTAAAGTAAATTTAACCGCATTACCAATTAAGTTATTTAAAATTTGGCGTAACCTATTAGGGTCACTAATTATCTCACTTACTGTAATTTTAGTTGCGTCTAAAATAAGTTTTGTGTTGTTTTGTTCTACTTTTAAAGCAAATGATTCAACTACTTCACCTAATAACCTTGGGAGATTAAACTGTACATTTTCAATATCGAGCTTACCCGCTTCAATTTTCGAAAAGTCTAAAATATCATTAATTATATTAAGCAGAGATTGAGCTGATGATTGTGCAAGTTCAATGTGATGTTCTTGCTGCTGATCTAATTGAGTTTGTTTTAGTATGTTTAACATCCCCAAAACGCCATTCATTGGGGTGCGAATTTCGTGGCTCATACTCGCTAAAAACTCACTTTTTGCAGCAACTGCTTTTTCTGCGTCTTCTTTAGCGGTAACTAATTGCTGTTCTGTTTCTATTCGTTGTTGGCTTGAGTGTAAGCTACCAATTAATGCAGCGACGGCAATTAAAAAACTCTCTTCATTTTTAGACCAATAGCGTTTTGATTCACACTGCTCTGCACATACCATTCCTATTACGCCACTGCCAGCAGGAATAATTACGCATAGCATAGACTTAATGTTTAATGGGGTTAAATAACGTTTTTTGAGAGGTTCTAAAATAGGATTATTTAAAGTATCAGGAGCATTAAAAACAGCCTGATGATCTATAGCATTAAAAAAGTTAGGCGTATTTTGTCTAAGCCAAATTGGCTCCACTTCATTTTCGGGTGAAAGTTTACTATGTACAGCAAAAGGGTTTAGCTGACTTTTATCTTTATTAAAAAGTAAAATACTGGCACGTTCAATATTAAATGCTTGGCAAACAGCTTGCGTAATAATGTCTTTTGATTGGCTTAATTGACCGTTTAAAATTAACTTATTTACAGTAAGTGAAGCTAAAATTTCGTTATGTAGCGCTGTTTTACTATTTTCTAATTCAATTTTTTTGCGATTATCAATATTTTGTAACGAACCAAAAATTCTTACACAGCGTCCATTTTTTAACTCTGCTTCGCCATGTACAAGTACCCAAACAGATTCACCTTCAGCATCTATTACTTCTAGTTCAACTTCGTAGCTCTCACCATATTTAATAGCACGCTCAATTAAGGGTTTAATGGTTTCTCTGCTAGTGCCTTTTTTAAAGTAGTTTAGATCTTTAGGCCATTCTGGTTGTGCATTAAGCGGGTATTTAAATATTTTTTTAGTCATGTCTGACCAATACACTTGCTGAGCTTCTAAATTAAAAGCCCATGCGCCAATTTGGGCTAGATCACTCATGGTTTCGAGCATTTTTTCGTTTTGTTGTTGGCGCTCAAGCATTTTTAAAAAGAATAAAAATGCCCAAATTAATAGCCCACAAATAATTATTATTGCTAAGCGTAGTGGCCATATAGCTGAGTTAGGAGGGCTCCAGCCGACCTTCGGAACGACATAGAGTTGCCAGTTGCCACCTTGAAAATTTAAAGTAAATTCAATCGGGTTTATGTTTGTAATATTTTGATCTCCGTAAAAAAACTCACCTTTTTTACCTAATCCATTACGCCCTTGTATAGCTATGGTGTATTCTTTTTCGAGCTCATAAACCCCTGAGTTGACATATACTTTTTCAAGATCTAAAACAACGGATAATAAGCCCCAAAAGGTATTATCCGTTTGTAAATAAACAGGAACGCGTGCCACTAGCGCTAAATCACCTTGCTCTAAAGTGAGAGGACCAGCCATAACTATTGTATTTGTATCGCGAGCTCTAATTGCATTTTCGCGCTGTTTTTCATTTTTTAAAAAGTTAAGACCAATTGCTTTTTCGTTTTCTTTTAGCGGATAGCTCATTTGAATAATCATGTTTGGAGCACCAGCAATACTACGTAACTCGTTTGATGTTTTAAAAAGAGGGGCGGCAATTTTTCCAAAGCGTTCTTGTGTTAAATCAGGTTCTGCAGCAACGGCAACGCCTAAACCTCGTACTAGTTGAATATTAGAAACTAAAGTAGATTCGAGCTGCGCTCTGTAGGTACTTACTTCGGAAAGAATTTGCAGACGATGGGTATCTTTAACACGATTATAGTTAATACGATCAAGAACTACCCCAACTAGTACTGTTAGCGTAAGCGATAACCAAAAGGTCAGCTTAAAGTTATGAACATTCGTTTTTTTATTGTTACTAGACGGTGGCATTAGCTACATCGTGGCGTTAATTTAGGCAAATTAACTATAGCTAATTTATTGCACAAATGAAAACGGCGCATTAACAAATGCGCCGTTTATTTTTTATAATTAGTAGTTTAGCGAGTTACGAATCGCTAACTTCACGCGCCCAATGATTTTGCTTTGCTACGTGTAGCTTGCGGTAACCATCAAGTAGTGCCGCATGCTTTTTAAAGCCTTCAAGCGATAAACCAGGAAAAGTTAAACCGTTAAACTGCTTTTTACCTTCGGCAATTTCTATAGCCAGCGCTACATTATTAGCACCAAACATTAAGCCTAATGCATCTTGGTAATCAGCGTATTCGCGCTCGTCATCGTATTTAATTTCAAGAATCGCTTTTAAACAGCGGAAGTGGCGCATTGCATCTTCGTTTACTTGACCTGTATGAAGTATCCAATCAACCCAATCAATGGCTTCTTCGCTGCCTGCGGCTAAACATAGGTGCGCTTTAAGCTCACCTATACGCAGTGTGTGCCATGGTGTGTCGGCATCAGTTGCTAAACCAATAAATTCTGCGGCGCGGATAATATCGCTATGACCGGCTTCTTCTAGGCTGTCGTAAATATCCATCCATTGCTCGGTGCTAAACTGATCAAGCGATAAAAATGCTTCGCGAAATTTTGCGCCTTCGTTATTGTTGCGCCAGATAAGCTCATCAACAGGATAAATGTCTGACATGCCCGGTACTAAAATACGACATGCGTATACGTTTAGGTGCGTGTAATCCATGATGTAGATATCATGATCCATGCTGTGAATTAGGTCAGTACAGAAGTTATATTCTTGCTCTGTTGTGCCGCTAAAGTCCCAATGTACAAATTCAAAGTCAGGTTTTGCACGGAAAAAATCATGCGAAATCAAACCGCTTGAATCAATAAAGTGCAGTTCAATGTTCTCTGGTGTTGCTACTTCGTCGTTATCAAATGTTGCAGGTTGGAATACATCTAGTTGATCTAAACGACGACCTTGTAGTAACTCGGTAACGGTACGCTCAAGTGCAACTTCAAATGATGGGTGAGCACCAAAAGAAGCAAATACAGAACCATCAGTTGGGTTAATAAGCGTTACGCTCATTACTGGATAAATCCCCCCAAGCGATGCATCGGCAATACGTAAATGAAAGCCATGGCTGCGAAGCTCTTCACACGCTTCGTGAATTAGAGGATATTGCTTAACAACATCTTCAGGCACGATTGGTAAACAAATACCTTCGGCGATGATGCGGTTTTTAATAGCGCGTTCAAATACTTCTGATAAACCTTGTACGCGAGCTTCAAACTTCGTGTTACCTGCGCTCATACCGTTAGATACAAAAATATTACCAATAACGTTTACCGGAATGTATACGTCTTGGTTATCGCGTTGGCGTGTGTACGGCAGGGTACAAATGCCACGATCAATATTGCCAGAGTTAAAATCAAAAAGGTGTGATGCGTTAAGTTCGCGCTCTGGGTCAAAGTAATCCCATAAGCTTTCATCCATAATACCTTGTGGTACTTCATCGCCTTCAACTTTAAACCATTTTTCAGTTGGGTAATGAGTAAACTCGCCATTGGCAAATTCTTCACCTAGATAAAAGTCTGCAAAAAAGTAGTTACAGCTTAAACGCTCAAAGTATTCACCGAGTGCTGAGGCAATAGATGCTTTGTCGGTTGCGCCTTTACCATTGGTAAACATAACACCGCAGTCACTGTCTTTTATATGAACCGAATAACAGTTAGCTACAGGGTTAAGCCAAAGCGCTTCTTCAACATTAATGTGTAGGGCTTCAAGCTTGTTTTGCATGGTAGAGATTGACGATTCTAGGTCGCGGTCTTTACCTTTGATAAATGTTTTTTCAGTCATATTGATCTCAACTAGTTCTGCACGATGTGTGGAGCTGACATTATCGTGGATTTTGATGTTTATTTCACCCTTTGCGAGCAAGAACATTATTATTTAATAAAACTGCGGTTATTATATGCTCTTAACGCTTGGTCAAAACGTGCAAAGGAAAGGTTGATGTTTAAAGTAATCAAACGCTTGTTATTATTAATTGTGATTTTAGGGCTGGCAAGTACCGCCGTTGTTTATGGTGTACTTAGTTTAAGTTTACCTGCCCTTGATGGAAACGGACGTAGTAACGCGGTAGTAGAGCCTGTAAAAATTTCGCGCGATGCACTCGGGCAAGCAGTGATAAATGCAAATAGCCGAAACGACGTTGCCTATGGTTTAGGTTATGCGCATGGGCAAGACCGATTTTTTCAAATGGATTTACTAAGACGTAATGCCGCAGGCGAGCTAAGTGAGTTATTTGGCGAAGCCGCGTTGGGGCTCGATAAAAAGATGCGTTTTCATCAATTACGTAAACGCAGCCAAATTATTTTACAAACGCTGCCTGAGACCGATAAGCAATTACTTAAAAGTTACGCTCAAGGTGTAAACGAAGGTTTAGCGCAAGTAGGGTATTCAAGCTTTGAATATTTACTAACAGGTGCACCACAAAAGCCATGGCAAAGTGAAGACAGCCTACTTGTGATATTTAGCATGTACCTTGATTTGCAAAGCGCCACATTTGAACGCGACCAAGCACTCATTCAAATTGAGCAAGCGTACACAAAGCAAATGGTTGATTTTTTAACGCAACCAAGTAAGTACCAAGCCGCGCTTGATGGCAGTAAATTAGCGCCTTATAGCGGCGGCATACCTACTTTGCCAACTCAAACACAGCATACAGTTAAAAGTATTGAAGCCAACCAAGAGCGCGGCAGTAATAACTGGGCTGTTACAGGAGCGTTGACTAAAACAGGCGCTGGTATGGTGTCGGATGATATGCATTTATCGATGGCAGTGCCTGCAATTTGGTACAGAGCCCAGCTAAATTATATACAAAATGGAAAACCTGCTCAGGTAACTGGTGTATCGCTGCCCGGAGCGCCGGCAATTGTTGTTGGCACTAACAATAATATTGCATGGGGGTTTACTAACGGCTATTTAGATACAGCCGACTGGATTGCATTAAACGATGATAGTAAAACATGGCAAGTAGATGAACCTATTGCATTACCCGATGGGGGAGTCGAAAACTACTCATTAATACTCAGCGAATATGGCCCTGTAAAATACATTAACGAAAAACCTTATGCATTGAGCTGGGCTGCACATCAGCCTTACGCCGTTAATATGCAACTCTTAAAATTAGAGCAAGCCAAAACAGTAGATGATGCACTTGCCGTAGCAAGCGATGTAGGAATACCTGTGCAAAATCTTATGGTGGTAGATAACCAAGGGAGCGCAGCGTGGAAGCATATGGGCGGCATACCGGCTCGTAAAACGCCTAGCGAGCTCGGTGTAAATGCTGATGACTACTCAGCGCTTTGGCAGCAAACCGAATTACAACGTCCCTTTATTAAAAACCCACAAAGCGGGCGATTATGGACTGGTAACTCTCGCGTGGTATCGGCTGAGGATAACGCTCGTTTTGGCAATGGTGGCTATGCACTCGGTGCACGTTCGAGCCAAATTCGCGATAGATTATTTGAAAAACAAACATTTGCAGAGAGCGATTTTTACGCACTACAGCTCGATAATCAAGCTCGCTTTTTAATGACTTGGCATGCGTTGCTATTAAAGCAATTAAAAGCCGATAAAACTAAAAATCAGCAATATATAACAGCGCTCGAAAATTGGCAGCAATGTGCGTGTTCAACCTCCATAGGGTATACCTTAGTTAAGCGCTACCGCGATGAAGTGATTAATATTTTATTTAGTAATATTGAAAGCCAACTAAATAAACAACAAGGCACACTTAAATACGTAAAACGAGATTTAGAGCCCGCAGTTTGGCAGCTTATTAACAACAAACCCGACACCTGGATAAACTCACAATTTAAAAGCTGGGATGCACAATTACACGGTGCATTTAACCAAACTATTACTAAGCTTACTGAGCAGTTTGGCAATAACGTGCAAAGCTGGCAGTGGGGCAAGGTCAATGAGTTAGTGATAGAGCATCCGTTTGCAAAGCAAATGCCGTTACTTGCTAAGTTATTAAATATGCCCACAGCAGCGGGTTTTGGTGATAGCTACATGCCCGCCGTACAAGGGCGTAGTTTTGGCGCATCGCAGCGCTTTATTGCACAACCTGGGCATTTAGAACATGCAATTTTAGCTATTCCGGGTGGGCAATCGGGGCACCCTCTTTCTGAATTTTATAGAGCGGGGTTTAGTGATTACGTAGAGGGTAAACATACACCTTTATTGCCGCAAACACTTATACATCAAATAGTCATAAGCCCTGTTAAATAACGTTTAAGTGATAAGTGAGTGAGCTTAAATAGTGATAAAAACGTTCTATATTTATTAATTCATACAATAGAGAACAAAAATGAAAAAAATACTACCCGCATTAATAACAGGTTTATTACTAAGTACAGCAGCGCAAGCCGACGAGGGACCAGTAACAGCACAAAAGCTAAGTGAGCATGTATACGTACTATTTGGGCAAGGCGGTAATATTGCAGCAAGTGTAGGCGATGATGGCATTTATATTATTGATGATCAGTTTGCCAAGTTATCAGACGACATTAAAAAAACGATTAGCGATTTAAAGCCAGGCAGTGCAGAGTTTGTTATTAATACGCACCATCATGGCGATCATACCGGTGGTAACGAAAACTTTGCTAAAGCGGGTGCGCACGTTATAGCACACGACAATGTACATAAACGTTTAGAAGAGCAGCATGGCGAAGGGTCAGACTTTTTACCGCGCATTAGTTTTGGTCACGATTTAAAACTGCATTTTAATAATGAACACGCCCATGTAGTGCATTACGAACATGCACATACCGATGGCGACTCGGTTGTCTTTTTTAGTAACGACAACATAGTGCACATGGGCGACATTTACTTTAATTTTGGCAGCTTACCGTTTGTTGATGTAGATAGCGGCGGCAGCGTTGATGGTATTTTAGCGGCAGTAAACGATGTAGTTAATCAAATTGACGGCAACACTAAAGTAATACCAGGACACGGTAAGGTAAGTGACCGTTCAGGACTGATAGCGTATGGTAAGCTAGTTCAAAACGCGAAAGATGTGATGCTAAAAGCAATGCAAAATAATGCAAGCTTAGAGCAAGTACTTAAAGCCGATCCATTGGCAGAACTTGGTCTTGAATACGCAGGCTGGTTACCAAAAGAGAAAGTAACCACACTCTTCTATCGCAGTTTAAAGTAGTACATCTAAAGTAAAAAACATGATACAAAGCTGAGTGTATTCTTGATTTAATCGAGCGTACATTCGGCTTTTATTTTCTTATGCCTAAAGGAGTTGTGTATGTCGGCAGAAAAAACCCATCTTGAAATTTGTAACTTAACCAGAGAGCAATATCCGCAAATTAAAACCTTGATGGATCAAGCGTATCCCGACTTAGGTGGTGCGTGGCCAAGTCATACCATTTTTAGATTAATAGACCAATTTCCTGAAGGGCAAATAGGTATTGTAGATGACGGTGTGCTGGTGGGCTTAGCATTAAGTGTACAAGTTGATTACACACGTTTTTCAAACCCGCATACGTACGAAGACATTGCAGATGGTCACGACCGTGTATTTAGCGATACCGATGGCGATGCGCTATACGGCTTAGATGTTGCCATTAGCGAAACTCACAGAGGCATGCGATTAGGTCGTCGCCTTTATGATGCCCGTAAAGAACTGTGCCGCCAATATAACCTACGCGCTATTTTAGCGGGTGGGCGTATTCCGCGTTATTACAATCACAGTAATGAAATGACGCCAATGGAATACATTGCAAAAGTAGATCAAAGAGAGCTGTACGACCCTATTTTGAGTTTTCAGTTATCTAATGATTTTCAGGTAAAGCGTTTACTTAAAAAGTATTTACCGGAGGATCAAGAGTCAGTTGGTTACGCCACATTACTTGAGTGGAATAACATAATGTACGAGCCAACCGATACGGTGCTTGAGTCAACTAAATCGATAGTGCGCGTAGGTGCTGTGCAATGGCAAATGCGTTGTGTTGAATCGGTTGAAGAAATGCTAAAGCAGGTTGAATACTTTGTAGATACCGTATCTGACTACAAAAGTGACTTTATATTATTCCCTGAGTTTTTTAACGCACCACTAATGGGCTTAGGAAATCAAAGCAACCAAACGGAAGCGATTCGCTATTTAGCGGAGTATACCGAAACGTTTAAAAACGCGATGTCGCGTATGGCAATAGAATACAACGCCAATATAATTACCGGCTCTATGCCACTAGCTGAAGATGATAAAATTTATAACGTGAGTTATTTATGTCACCGCAGCGGTAAAATAGACGAGCAACGTAAAATACACATTACCCCGCACGAGCAAAACGATTGGGTTATTCAAGGCGGCGACAAAATTGCTGTATTTGAAACCGATGCCGGGCGTGTAGGTATTCAAATTTGTTACGACGTAGAGTTTCCTGAGCTTTCACGCATATTAGCAAAACAAGGGTTAGATATTTTGTTCGTCCCATTTTGGACAGACACTAAAAATAGCTATTTACGTGTGCGCCACTGCGCGCAAGCGCGTGCAATAGAAAACGAATGTTATGTGGTTATTGCAGGCTCGGTAGGTAACTTACCACAAGTAGAAAGCCTTGATGTGCAGTACTCACAATCGGCTGTGTTAACGCCATCGGACTTTTCGTTCCCGCACGATGCAACACTTAACGAAGCCACACCTAATACAGAAATGCTGTTATTTAGTGACCTTGATATGGATAAGCTTAAAATCCTTCACAGCGAAGGTACAGTGCGTAACTTAAAAGATCGACGTGAAGATTTATACGACGTAATTTTGAAAAAGAGAGATGTTTAATGGCGTGGATTTATTTGGTTATTGCCGGTTTACTTGAAATTGGCTGGCCGATAGGTTTAAAAATCTCACAAAACCCAGATACTCGCTGGCAGGGCATCGCAATAGCGGTGGCATTTTTAGTCGCTAGTGGCTTTATGTTGTGGCTTGCCCAAAAGCAAATATCTATGGGTACGTCATACGCAGTATGGACAGGTATTGGCGCCGCCGGTACGTTTGTAGTGGGTATATTGTTTTATAACGATGCGGCTACGTTTGGCCGTATTGCCGGCGTACTAATGATTGTTAGTGGTGTGATAACACTTAAAATAAGCTCTTAATTTATATTTTAAAACGGTATTTTAAAACTGTACTCAGTTTTTTAGTGCCGTTTAGATTAAAAATATTGAGTCGTTTTATACTCGTCTATCGCTCTTTTTATAATATCTGCGCATTCAAGAGGATGTGTTTGAGCAATAAAATGCCCACCGAATATTGTGACAACCTTTGTATTATTAAATACGCTTTTTACCTCATCAACAGCACGTTTATTAACTAATAAGTCGTTTGTAGGTTTGATGTATACCACAGGCGTAGCATGTAAGTTTTTAGGTTTACTTAATCGAGATATGTTCTGCAGTCTATTTTTTAGTTTAGCTTTATTTGCGAAGCTAATTGATTTAAATACATCTAAAACTTGGCTTTCACTTCCCGAACCTGCAAATCCCATTTTATTTAATAGCCATATATTTAATTTTGATGCCTGCAAAGCAAATGTAGGAATTAGATAGGCATACCGAGATAATAAACTAGGCGCCGAAATGAAGCTTGCCAGAAATACAATCTGCTTTACATTACTACCCAATAAATTACATAGCTCATATGCTATTGGTCCTGAGTATGACTCTGCCACGATAAATAATTCAGTGCTTTGCAAATGTTTAGCTAGATATTGTGCTTTTTTAGCATAGCTATCGCCTTCGAGTTCATCTAAACAAAACACTTGAATATCTAAAGCCTTAGGAAGTACTTCGAGTATTCCTTTAAAAAGCATTCCTGTTCCATCAAGCCCCGGTAGTAGTAGTATTTTCAATTAAAACCCTTTTTAATTTATAGTGGCAACATGACTAAAACAGCGGCAATGGCTATGAGTATTAAGCCTGCAGTATCTTGTTTTTTAAGTGGCTGTTTTAACCAAAGTACAGCAATTAGCATGGTAAAAAAGACTTCAACCTGCCCAAGTGTTTTAACGTAAGCAACATGTTGTAAGCTCATTGCACTAAACCAGCCAATAGAGCCGATACAACTAAAAACACTAATTGCGGCTGTAGTGCCTTTGTATTGCCACAGTTTACTGAGTGTTTGCGGTTTTTTTAATAATAAATAGCTCAGTAGTATTAGTGTTTGTAAGCTAATTACAAACAGCAAAACCCAAGCGGCTGAGTGTGGAAATAATAATCCTGAATTTAAGCTCGCTTCACGTACCCACAGTGATGTAAGTGCAAAGCAAGTACCACATGCAAGCCCCAACAAAGCCGTTTTAGCATTAAAGGTTTTTACACTGGTTATGCCGCTGAGTAGCAATACGGCAATAGCGCCAAAAAATATACCAAGCCAGCCAAGTAAAGAGAGTGCTGAGCCAAAAAATAATACACCTAAAATGGCAGCCACTAACGCCTCGCTTTTAGCAAGACCAGCCCCTACAGCGTAGTTATTCATTTTAAACAACTTAACCATTAAACCAGTGGCAAGTATTTGCATAACACTTGCGCCTACAATAAATCCCCAAAAGGCATTATTAAATGTAGGCATGGCTGTATCTTGATATTGATACAAACCATATAAATACATGGCAGCAATAGGACCTGCAATAATAAAGCGGGAGAGGGTTACGCCAGCAACACTCACATCGTTGCTTAATTTACTTTGCAGGGCATTACGCCATGCTTGCATGAAGGCGGCTAAAAAAGTGAAAAATATCCAGGTCATGGTCGTCATCGTTAAAATGTAAGGTAGTAAAGTTAACACGCCCTAGTAAAGCGATGCATTAACTATGATGTTGAATATTCATCATCTGCGACATTATGTCGCATGGGTTTGAGGATAAATTTAGCTATAGTAAGCCTGATGTTATTGTTAGCCGCCAGCGTTTGTCATAAAACGTATCTGGCGGCTTTTTTATTACGCTTATGCTAAATTATCCGAAACATCAAAAGGATAAATTATGACAACATTAGTTGTATGTGCATTACTTGCGGTATTAATGCCTTACTTTGCAAAAGTGCCGGTTGCTATAGCAATGGCAAAATTAGGTCGATACGACAATAAACATCCAAGGGCGCAACAAAAAAAATTAACCGGCTTTGGTGCACGGGCGCTCGCTGCTCATCAAAACTGTTTTGAATCGCTCGCTGTTTTTGCTGTCGCTATTGCAGTTGTACTGGGCACTAACTCTGTAGGTGCAGTGACCGAAACGCTAGCGGTTACACATATTGTGTCGCGTATTTTGTATTGCGTATTTTACTATATGAACCTAGATATAATTCGCTCATTAGTGTGGTTTATTGGTTTGGGTACAGCCATTGCCATGATTGTGGTGAGTTTGTAGGTTTATACTTTAAAACCACAAAGCAAGCAGCCTAAAAGGGCGCTTGCTTTGTAGTCTTGAACAACTCGTGGCGTTAATGCGATACTTTAATTCGCTCAATTAAATCGGTAGGCGCCACTTCACTATTAATCGCAAAATCTAGTTGTACAAGTACATCTTCAAAACCTGAATCAGATGCTTTATATTTCCATTTTGCTAGCGCCTCTTTCGCTGATTTATCAAAAATATCTTTAGGTTTAGATTGAATAACACTAATGTTTTTTGTTTTACCGTTTGCTGCAATATCGTATTTTAATACAACAGAGCCGCTGATCCCTTGTTGAGCTGCTTGTATTGGGTAAGCAGGTTCAATGCGTATTGTTGGTGAAATATGTTCCTCTTGCGTTTTATTTACTTCTGGTTGCTTTGCAATCGCTAATCCACTTAGCATACTTGCGGCTACAAGTAATAAGCCACCTTTAGCAAGCTTTGAACGCTCCCCACTGTGTTTTATATTAGTTAGTCGTTGTAACATGGTTTTTTTATCTCCGTAGTGTGAATAAGCCATAAGCCCTGTGGGCGCATTTGCCGCGCAGTTTATTAAGGCTTTGCTATATAAAATATGTTGTTGTGTGGTTTTATTGCTAAGTACCCGTTCATCACAAGTCAGCTCTTGTAGTCGGCGCATGCTTGCGTAACAAACCCAAGCTAGTGGGTTAAACCACAGTAAAATAGTAGGCAGTAACATAAGTGCGTTTGTTAGGTTGTCTTTGCGTTTTATGTGTACGTTTTCGTGCTCTAAAATAAGCGCTAATGTGGCTTTATCAAACTGGGTATTGTAGTTACTCGGTAACACCAGCTTGCTGTTTAAAATACCGACCACCATTGGCGTGGCTACATGTTGGCTGGTATAGACATTAACACCAGTGGTAATAGTGCCTTCAAATTGGGTTAACTCAGTTAACTGCAGGCTTTTAACAAAGCGGGTATGCGTAATAAAGCTAGCTATTAATAACCCTGCGGTAATAAGTACATACATGAGCGCCCAGCTAATACCCATTTCATGTGTAAAAGGCTGGTTAGGGGTGATTAAGTAATGGCTAATATTGCTATTTTGCAGTGGTTTAATCGCATTTGGTAAATTAGCAATAACCAATGCTGCAGGTAATAGCCATGCTAATTTATATACAAACCGCGAGCCAAGGGCTTTTAAACCAAATCGCTCGAGTAAAATAAATCCACAAAACAAAATGCTTAATAGTAATTGCTGCTCAATCAACCAATTAAAACTAGTTTGAATAACCATGTTAATCCCTTACTTTTGGTTTTTTTCCCAGTCATCTATAACTTTTTTAAGCTCGTTTATATCTTGCTGAGAAAGCTGCTCCGATTTAGCAAAACCGCTTACAAGTGGCGCAATACGTCCACTAAAAAAGCGCTCAATAAAGTTTTGGCTTTCTTTTAAGGTGTAGTCGGCGCGCTCCATACAGGGCATATAAATATATTGGCGACCTTCTTTTTCAAATGTAAGTGCGCCTTTTTTTACTAGTCGACCTAGTAGGGTTTTAATGGTTTTTTCGTGCCATTGCTTATCGTCGCTTAAGCGCTCAATTATTTGGCTCGCGGTAGCGGGGTAGTTAATCCAAAGTGCGTCGAGCACGTCAAACTCTGCTTTTGATAACTCAATCATGCTATTGCCTACAAATGTAATCTTTAATTAAAGACTACGCCTGTAATCTTTAATTGCAAGTTTATTTTTTAACTTTTTAGGATGCTAATTAAGCTAATAGGTAGAGGGTTAGGTGCGGGCTTTTAAAATATCGTTTTTGTTTATTTGTATATACTGCCCTTCACAAAGGTTTAAATCCTCAAGTACAAGGTCACTAAATTGAGCTCTATATAAGTCAATAACTTTGTATCCGCAGTAATGCGCCATTTTACGTATTTGTCTGTTTAGCCCTTGTTTTAAAACAATACTAAACTGATTACTGGCTATTTTATTTACTTCACAAGGCAGGGTTATGTGTTTATCAACGGGTACGCCTGCTGCCATTTTTTTACAAAAAGCATCGTCTAAAGGCTTATTTACGGTGACTAAATAATGTTTAGGCTGGTGGAAGTCAGGATGTATTAGTTGATTACAAAAATCCCCATCGTTGGTCAAAATAAGCAAACCACGAGAGTCTTTATCAAGGCGACCAATAGGGTAAACGCGGGTGAGTGTGGGCAAATGGTGAATAAGGCTGGCTGGGTCATCAATATTTAATTTGCAGTCAATACCTACTGGTTTGTGGTACGCAAAATAAACTAAATCGGCAGCACCTTTAATTTCTTTTTCATTCACTATTACAATGTCTTGCTCATCAACGTGATCTATATGATTCGCTGGGCGATTATTTACAGTCACCACACCTTCATCAATTAAACGCGATGCCTGTTTACGAGAACAAATACCTGCATGGGCAATATATTTAGCGAGTCGGATTTTTGTGCTCATAACGTGTGGCGCCAGCGGCTAATAAAAATTTGATCGTGATTATAGCAAAGCTGCGTATCGATAATGTTAAATAACCTGAACTCAGGTTAAATATAAAAAGGTAGCCAAGATGGGTATTAAATTTTCACAGTTAAAGAAGCATGAGCCGCTACAAAAAGTCATTGTTCACTCGTTAGATATGGCGCTTTATCAAGTATCGGTAATGATTAATAACGTTGAATACTATGTCACAGAAGACAGCGGTGAGTTTTTAAGAGCGCTAAGCCCACTGCATGTTCAAAAGCGTTTTGACAAAATAGCGTATGCCGAAATGGTACTGCGCCAAACAAGCGCTTACGACGAAATGTGCGGTCAGCCATATAAAACCAGCAGCAATATGCTTGAAGTACCTTACGGTAAAAATAATCTGTATTGATAGAACTAGTTTGCTAGTATCGGCTCCTTTAAGGGCGGCACATGTATCAATTAAAAGCAGATAATACCGATGCGTTAAACTCAGCGCTTCGCACAAAAATGGTTGAATTTAACGCCCAGCATTTTGATGCGCAAAGAGTGCCATTAGGCTATAAATTTACTGATGAGCAAGGCGAGCTTGTTGCCGGTATTAGTGGGTGTGTGTTTGGAAATTGGCTGATGATTAGTTGGCTTTGGTGTAGCGATAGTGCGCGAGGGAAAGGGCTTGCAGATAAATTGCTAACGGCACTTGAGCAAGTTGCTATTGAATTAGGAGTAACAACTGCTCAGCTTGATACACTTGATTTTCAGGCAAAACCTTTTTACGAAAAGCGCGGTTATAGTGTTAAGTATCAACTTAATAATTACCCACGCTCAGGTACGCGTTATTTTATGGAAAAGCCACTTTAATTTTTGTTGGCTATTTTGCTTTTAGTGGCTCGCCTTCAAAGGTAATACCTAAAAATGGTGTTGCCTCTGGTGCTAACATAAAAGTTCGAATATTTAGGTGATCATCGCCTTTTGGGTTTTGCAGCACGTCGTCTCGGTAAAATTTACCAAAACAATCTAAGGTATTTTTTTTACTTAAATCGTTTAATTTAGCAAATGCAAAAATTTTACACGAACCGTTGTTCTCACTCGCAGAGCTAAGTAATCCATGGTTATTAAAGTCGCATGCGGTAAATGTGTAATTTGCCTCAATAACAGCAATAGTATCGGTAAATTGAATGCTTTTTGGGTTTTCTGCAAGGGTTGCTAAGTAGTCATTTAACGTCATGTTTTATTCTCATATTTTATAATTATTTAGCGCTCAACTCTAGCTCATCTGTTTGCTGATTTATATTGAATTTAAATCGTGATAAAAAGTTCATTCCTAGTAAACCTTGTCCGCGTGTGTTTTCAATGCTCAACACTTCAAAACCATAAATAATTTGCGAGCCCACTTTAAACGATTCAATTTGATAACGCTTTACAACAATTTGACCGTTAGCTGTATTTACCGTTACATCGCCTAAATATAAAGGCTGTGGCGAAATTTGCTCAATTATACTTGTAGGTAGCGAGGTCACGCTTGCGCCTGTATCAATCATTAGTTCGGTCGATAGATTATTATTTATTTCGGTGTTTATTAAGTAATGCGCGCCGTAAGGCGTTAAAGCAACGAAGTCGTCTTGCGATTGTGCTTTATTGATCATAGCTTGCAGTGTTTGCACTTGGCTTTTTAGATTGTGCTGGTTTGGCATTCGATCAAGGGTTGCTTGTGCGCTAATTAAATCGCCTTGCTGATAGTAGGCGTACGCAAGCGGATATAAAAACTGTGCATTATCGCTTTTATAATCAAGCCAAATTTGTGTTTGCTCAATAATAGCTTGCCAATTTTGTTGCTCAGTTAATGTGTGTAATTCGTTTTGAGTGAGCGTATTTAAACGTGTATTTACGTTGTTTTGTTGATGAACAGGTAGTAATGAATTCAGCTCAAATAAAGCAATAATGGCGTTTTGTGTTTGCTCGCTATTTATTAAATACTCAACCTGCAAATTAAGTAATTCTACGTTATAAGGGCTGTTATTTAATAGCGCATTGAGAAATGATTCGCTGAGTAATAAATTGCTATTTAGCCATGTTTTAAGCTGCACTAGCCACGATGAATAAAGGTTTTTTGCAATTTCTGGGTAGCTATTTTTGAGTTGTTGATAGCTACTAAGTGCGGCTTCAAATTGGTGTTGTTTAAATTGCTGCTTTGCCGTATTTAGTAACGTATTTTGTTGTTTAGGCAATATGCTTTGTTTAGCACTTTGTGTTTTTTGTGGTTTAGTTAACGCAGGCTGCGGCCATAATAAATAAGCGTTAAGGCTAAGCGAGCCAATTAATAGCAAGGTGATTAGCTTGGTAGAGTGGCTCATTGTGACCTCTTACTTTTGAACGAGTAGGTTATTTAATAAAGTGCGTCAAGGCATGAATATTGGCTATTTCAATATCAGCCAGCCCTTTATAAGCATAATTAGCGCCTTGATCGTTTAACCATACCGATTGGCAGCCGGCATTATTTGCGCCTTGTACGTCGGTATCTAGGCTATCGCCAATATGTAAAATATCGCTTTTAGCAACGTTTAAATGTGTGGCTGCTTTATCAAATAAGGTGCTGTGAGGTTTTGCTTTACCGTGCATACCGGCTTGTAATACTAGCTCAAATTTATCGTGTAAGTTAAAGCGTTCAATTTCAACGTTACCGTTAGTAATTGCAACAAGCGTAAAGTGTTTGGCTAGGTTATCTAGTAAGTTAAGTACGTCATCGCTTACGACTATGTTGCTGCGCGCATCGGCAAAGGCGTTATAGGCGGCATTTGCATGGCGCTCCACTTCATCTGCGGTAAAGCCAAGTTTAGAAAGCGCTAAACGTAGGGTGTGTTTGCGCCATTTGGTTACATCATCCGCGAGATCTGGGTTTTGTATTACGGCAAGTTCTCGGCACAGTTGCCAGTACTTTTGCCCTTGCTCTTGATAGCCCGGTAGCGCGTTTAAATAATTTTGTTGGGCTTTAACGGCTGCTTTTATAATAGGGTGATTGCTGTATAGCGTGTCGTCTAAATCAAAGCTCATGACAGAAAATGGCTTAATAGCACGATTAAATCGGATCATATTTATTTCCCTAATCAGTTCGTTTTTTTGCGCGAGGGTGGGTGTTGTCGTACACCTTGGCTAAATGTTGAAAATCTAAATGTGTATACACTTGTGTAGCCGACAAACTGCTGTGCCCTAGTAATTCTTGCACGGCGCGCAAATCACCAGATGATTCTAAAATATGTGACGCAAACGAGTGGCGCAGCTTATGCGGGTGAACCTGCGAGCTAATGCCTTGTTTTATTCCCCACTCTTGCATACGCAGGCGCACTTGGCGAATCGAAATACGATTTTTTTGGCTACTTAAAAATACTGCTATTTCATCGGGCTTTGTAAATTGAGGGCGTATTGTGAGCCATTTTTTTAATGCGTCTAACGCTTTTTTACCCACCGGAATTAATCGCTCTTTATTGCCTTTACCAC
Organism: Pseudoalteromonas sp. SWXJZ94C; assembly: GCF_015864385.1. Classification (NCBI taxonomy): domain Bacteria; kingdom Pseudomonadati; phylum Pseudomonadota; class Gammaproteobacteria; order Alteromonadales; family Pseudoalteromonadaceae; genus Pseudoalteromonas; species Pseudoalteromonas sp. SWXJZ94C. The sequence continues at coordinate 13,599 of NZ_JADYXF010000017.1, read as the reverse complement.
GCACTAAAATTTCGCCATTAGCAGCGCTAATATCTTGCATGTTAGCGCCAACTAATTCGCTTATACGCAGCCCTGATGAATACATAAGCTCCATCATTGCTTTATCTCTAATTGCGAGAGGCTCGTCGTCGGGTATTTCGAGTAAGCGCGCCATTTGATCTACGTCGAGATTTTTAGGTAAAGGCTTTGCAAACTTAGGACCTTTTATACCCACCGCCGGATTATGGTAATGCGATTGCTCGGCAATGTTTTTTGCTTTTAAAAACTTATACAAACTACGAATGCAGCTGAGCTTTAAACTAATAGTACGCCCACTTAATTGTTTTGAGCGTAGTGCCATGCTGTAGCGGCGAATATGCTCGCCTTGCACGCCAAACCAGTCGTCACATAATTTGCTAAAATAAAGGGCTGCAAAGCCAAGCTGGCTTACATATTGGTTTACGGTGTGCGCTGAATATTGTTTTTCAAACTTTAAATAGTCGCTAAATAGCGTTATGGGTGTACGCCAATTGTCGCTTAACTGGGTAGTATTAGGCGCATCGTCATTCATGCTAGTTTTTGCAACCGCAGGTGTAATGCGTTTATAAAGTCGAGTACAAAGAGGTTATCTTGAGCGGGCTCAAAATGGTTTACGTTACAGCTACCAAACGCCAAAATAGCGATAGGGTGTTTAGTGTCACCAATTAAATAAATCGCGACAGATTGTGTATCTTCACTAAATAATAATTCGCGCTCTTGCTGATTAATACGCCCTAAATAATGCCCAGAATGGGTAAGGCGATGCGCAATAAGCTCGTCGTACTCGGGATTGTATTTTACTAATTTGCAGTCGTTAACATCTTCACTTGAGCAAATTATATTGCGTAGATTATTTGCAAGAGTGTCAAAATCGTCATGATTCCAAAGCTGGCGATGGCACTGGCTAAACAAACGATATACAAGCTCGTTTTGCGTTGCATGTTTGCTCATAGCGTCTATTTGGCTTTTTAAAAGCGTGTTGTGCTCGCGTAATTGGCGTTGCTGAATATGTACCAGCGACGTTGCACCTTGAGCTTGCTGTTGCAGCTCAAGTTGTGCGAGTAGCTCTGGGTGCTGAACTAAAAAATCAGGATGTTGCTGTAAGTAAGCAATAACCTGTTCTTTACTTAGCTCGCTCATAGCGCTACTTGTCCGTCGAACACGTGCTCTGCCGGGCCGGTCATGCGTACCGGATGACCTTCGCCACTCCAACGTACTTGTAGGCTACCGCCTGGTAAATCTACTTGAACGGTTGTTGATAACTTATTTTGCATATGACCAATCACCATTGCTGCACACGCACCTGTGCCACAGGCTAGGGTTTCGTTAACGCCGCGCTCCCACACTCTTAATTTAATGTGTTCTTGCGATACAACTTGCATAAAGCCAATGTTGGCTTTTTGCGGAAAGCGTTCGTGGTTTTCAAGTAATGGACCCAATATATCAACTTGCGCGGTGGTTACGTCGTCAACCTCTAGCACGCAATGCGGGTTACCCATAGATACCGCGCCACTAAATACGGTGTGCTCTTGCGTTCTAATAATATAAGTAAGCTCGCGCTTGCTCGCTTTTAAAGGGATTTTACTTGGCTCAAAATTAGGATGACCCATGTTAACCGTTACTTGACCGTCTTTTTCTATGTAGAGCGTTAAGTTGCCCGACTTGGTCGACACCGTAATTTTATGCTTGTTAGTAAGGCCCTTCATACGTACAAAGCGGGCAAAACAGCGTGCGCCGTTACCGCATTGTTCTACTTCGGTACCATCGGCATTAAATATTCGATAATGAAAGTCGAGATCAGGAGAATATGGCGCTTCAACCATCAGCAATTGGTCAAAGCCAATGCCAAAATGGCGATCTGCCAATTTTTTGATTTGATCTCGCGACAAAAAAACATTTTGTGTAATGTTATCAATCACAACAAAGTCGTTGCCTAAGCCGTGCATTTTGGAAAAATTAACTAACATAGCGCTCTAATTCGGTTTTGCTCTGTGCTAATCATGCCACAGAGCAGCTAGTAGACAAAAACGTTTATGGTAAAACTTTCTCACCTTGATAAAGGCTTTCAATAGTTTCGCGTTCGCGAATAAGGTGATGCTGCTGACCATCTACCATTATTTCTGCAACACGCGGACGCGAGTTGTAGTTTGAGCTCATGGTAAAGCCATATGCACCAGCACTTCGTTGTGCGAGTAAATCGCCTTGTTTAAGCGCTAGTTCACGATCTTTTCCTAAAAAGTCGCCGGTTTCGCACACAGGACCCACAATATCAAAGTTGTGAGTAGGTGTTTCGTCGTCGCGAACGGATACCGGAATAATTTTTTGCCACGCTTGATAAAGCGCAGGGCGAAGCATGTCGTTCATACCTGCATCTACAATGGCAAAAAATTTGCCTTGGTTTTGTTTAATAAATTCAACTTGAGTAACTAAAATACCCGCATTAGCTGCAATAGCGCGTCCTGGTTCAAAAATTAGTTCAAGGTGTTTATAGTTAGCTAAGCGCTCGGTAACTTGCGCTGCATATTCACTTGGGTGCGGTGGTTGCTCGTTGTTATATGGCACGCCTAAACCGCCACCAATATCTAAGTGAGTTAGCTCAATACCGTTAGTTTTTAGCTCATCAATAAGCGCCATTAGTTTATCAAGGGCTTCTAAAAATGGTCTTACTTCAGTTAATTGAGAGCCAATGTGGCAATCAACACCAATTATTTTTAAGCCAGGTAAAGCTGCTGCTTGTTGATAAACACTCACGGCAGTTTGAATATCAATACCAAATTTATTTTCTTTTAAACCAGTAGAAATATACGGATGTGTTTTTGCATCTATGTCGGGGTTTACGCGAATAGAAATAGGCGCTTCTAAGTTAAGCTCGCAAGCCACTTCAGAAATACGCTCAAGCTCAGAGGCTGATTCAACGTTAAAACATTTAATGCCCAGTTTTAATGCGTAAGCTATTTCGTCAGACGTTTTCGCCACGCCCGAAAAAACCACTTTAGAAGCATCGCCTCCCGCTTTAATTACACGTGCAAGTTCGCCTTTGGATACAATATCGAAACCCGATCCTAGGCGCGCTAATATATTAAGCACGGCTATATTTGAGTTTGCTTTAACGGCGTAACAAACCAAGCTTTTATGATTTTTAGTGGCGTTAGCAAACGCTAAATAATGGCGCTCAAATGTAGCACGCGAGTACACATAACATGGTGTACCGTATTGCTGCGCTATGCTTGCCACACTTATATCTTCGGCAAATAATTGGTTGTTTTTGTAGTTAAAATAATCCATTTATTGCCCCTGACTTTGCTGTGTTTTGGCTTGCTCAGCGGTAGTGACTGGCTGAACTGTATTTTGAGGTTGGTTTTGTTCCGTTTGTTGCTCTGGTAAATATAACGGACCGCTTTGTCCGCAGCCAGCTAAGGCGCTTAACAGTACAGTGCTTATTAATAGTCTTTTTAATTGTAAGGTATGTGTCGCTTTCATTAGATTAATATGGTTGCTGGCTTTATAATCGCAGAGTAACAGAATATCTAAAAAATGCAGCTATTCGCGGATGATTTTATTCCTGTTACACTAGCTGCACACTTTTAAAGCTAAAACGTACCCAATATTAGGCGGCTCGCCTGCAAAGGAAATAACAATGACTGAACACGAATATCACCAATTAGCCGAAGCTCTTATGTTCACTATTGAAGAGCAGGTTGATGATTGCGAAGCTGATTTAGACTATGAATCGGCACAAGGTATTTTAGAAATAATTTTTCCTGATAAAAGTAAAATAGTGATTAACAAGCAAGCACCTTTACATCAAGTGTGGGTTGCGACTAAATTTAATGGTCATCATTTTGAATTACGTGGTGATAAATGGATAGATAACCGTTCTGGCGCAGAGTTTTGGGAATTTATGAACGATGCATCTACACGTCAAGCGGGTCAAGAAGTTAAGTGGCAATCAACACTATGAGTTTAGAATTTGTAGAATACCCAGCTCAAAGTGAGCACAAAGCAACGGTTATTTGGTTACATGGCTTAGGTGACTCTGGGGATGGTTTTGCACCAGTAGCACCACAGCTAAATTTACCAAGCGAACTTGGTATACGGTTTATTTTTCCGCATGCGCCAGTGCAACCGGTCACCATAAATGGCGGCATGGAAATGCGTTCTTGGTACGATATTAAATCTATAGAATTAGATAAACGTGCCGATGAACAAGGTGTAAGAGACTCTGCTGCAAAGGTAGAAGAATTGATCAACCAAGAAATTGCTAATGGTATTGCTGCAAATAAAATTATTTTAGCTGGGTTTTCACAAGGCGGTGTTGTATCACTACATTTAGCACCACGTTTTGAGCAAAAGCTCGGAGGTGTTATGGCGCTGTCTACTTATATGTGTGTACCGCAAAAGTTTGCAGATGAAGCAAAGCATACCGATTTGAATGTGTTTATGGCTCATGGTAGTCAAGATAACGTAGTGCCGCACAGTGCGGGAAGAAGTGCGTTTGAAGTATTAACAGCACATGACATGGATGTAAGCTGGCAAGAGTATCCAATGGCTCATCAAGTTTGTGCAGAAGAACTACAAGCTATTCGCCAATGGTTAATTGCCCGTTTAAGCTAATTTTGGAGCCGCTGAGGTTAATATGAGTCAAAAAATAGTTATTAAAGCAAATGTTAAACGCGAACCACAAGATGCCGTGCCAACGGTTAGTTACGTGTGGAACTGGCGTCGTATTGTGAGTATTTCTATGTTGGTACTAATGACCTCCGCTGCTGTTATTTACGGCTTAACGAGCGCAGTTAATGCTGAACAGGGCGAACATCCAAATGAGCAGGAACACTTTTTAAGTTTTAAAAATAGCGTAGAAAATGATGATACATTATTAAGTGATAATGTTGAAAATCAGCTTATTACTGAGGCAAGTATTGACCCTATGCTTGTTGTGCAAGCACAGCAAAATGAAGATTCAAATAACAGTAATACTGTTGATGACCTTAACAGTAATGCTAGTGGTAGTTCTAACGATACTGCTGAAATAAAGAGTTTCTCTCAAATTGATGATGAAGTATCAGTAGAACAAAGTAATGTAGTAGCAGAGTCTAATATAGAGTTTATTACAGATGAAAATACTCAGTCATTAGCAGCGGTAGAATCCGGTATTAATCAAAATATTATTGAAGATAATACAGATGAAAGTAATACAGCGGTAAATAGTTTGAATAATAGCGAAGTCGATGAAGTAGATACTATTAACTTGCTGCCAGAGATAGAAAATGACGATGGTGCGTTGACCGGTACTGAAGGGTTTTCGCCAACGGCGCAAGTGGCGAGTGTTGCACTTGGCGCACAAATAGACACAGGTAAAATAAGCCGAGCAGTACTTACACGCAAAGTTAGTAAACGAGAGCCAACCAATGTGTTTGCAGCAGATATTCGCTTAAGTCAGTTTGAAGAAGATCTATCGTTTTTTAGCGAGTTGAAAAATTTACAAGGGCAAGAAATAAAGCACGTGTGGTCTTTTGAAGGCAATACAATGGCTGAAATTGCTCTTAACGTAACGTCTTCACGTTACAGAACATATTCAACAAAAAATATTATGGATTCACAAACAGGTCATTGGCGTGTTGATGTGGTTGATGAGCAAGGCAATTTAATTGCCCAAAAAGAATTTAGAATTTTAGCTGACTAAATACAGTTAAATAGTAGTAATTAATTGGATATCCCTATGACAGAAAAAACAAAATTAGTACGCATCGCAACTCGTAAAAGTGCTTTAGCACTTTGGCAGGCTGAGTTTGTAAAAGCACAACTTGAGCATTTTCATGCTGATGTACGTGTTGAGTTGGTCCCAATGTCGACTCAAGGGGATATTATTTTAGATACGCCATTGGCTAAAATTGGCGGTAAAGGTTTATTTGTTAAAGAGCTAGAGCAGGCTATGTTAGATGGGCGAGCAGATATTGCCGTGCATTCAATGAAAGACGTGCCAGTAGAGTTCCCAGAAGGATTAGAGCTGTATACTATTTGTGAGCGTGAAGATCCGCGCGATGCATTTGTATCAAATAACTTTGCTAATTTAGGCGAGTTACCACAGGGTGCTATTGTGGGTACCTCTAGCTTACGTCGTCAGTGTCAAATACGTGCGCTTCGCCCTGATTTAAAAATTCGTGATTTACGAGGTAATGTAAATACGCGTTTAGGTAAATTAGATGACGGTCAATACGATGCGATTATATTAGCTGCAGCGGGACTTATTCGTTTAGAAATGCAGGAACGTATTGCTGATTACATTGAGCCAGAAGTGTCGTTACCAGCAAATGGTCAAGGCGCTGTAGGTATTGAGTGTCGTATTGATGATGAAGTAACGAAAGCATTACTTGCACCACTTGAGCATGCCCAAACACGTATTCGCGTAAATGCAGAACGTTCGATGAACCGCCATTTAGAAGGTGGTTGCCAAGTACCTATTGGTGCTTATGCGTTAGTTGATGGCGAGCAGGTGCATTTACGTGGTTTAGTTGGTGCCGTTGATGGCAGCGAAATTTTACGTGACGAAGTAACAGGTCATGTAAATGACGCAGAAAAACTAGGTATTGAGCTTGCTAAAAAATTACTAGCTCAAGGCGCAGATAAAATATTAGCTGAAGTTTATAGAGACGCATAAATGACACATATTCTGATAACTCGGCCCGAAGGAAAAGGCGCAGCCCTTGCACAGCAATTAGAGCAAGCGGGTTATCAGGCGTCTTTGTTTCCTGTATTAAAAATAACGCATTTAACCCCCTCCAGCACTGAACTTAGCCCGCTGTTAAATGCGGATAAAATAATATTTATATCGCAAGATGCAGTTAGTGCACTTTCGCAATTAAAACCAGATATAAATACTAAAGCGCAGTTTTATGCGGTTGGACAGCAAACAGCCGACATTATATATGAGCAATTTGGTGTGCGCGCAGCAGTACCAAAGCAGTATGATTCAGAAGGGTTACTTGCGCTTAAATCGCTTGAGCAGGTTGATGGCTGCAATATTGTATTGGTTAAAGGTCAAGCAGGACGCCCCGATATTGCCAAAACACTTAAAGAGCGAGGCGCTTTTTTAAATAGTTGTGTGGTGTACAAGCGCGAACCAACAAAAGAGTTAATTGCTAACTGGACAGACCACTGGCAAACCCAGAATGTACAGGGTATAGTCTTAACAAGTAATGCAGCAGTTGATGCAATATTCAAAAGTGTTGCTGAACTAGAACTACAATGGTTACAACAGTGCCAATTTTATGTTGCCAGCGAGCGGATAGCCGCCTATTTACAGCAGCAAAAAGTAAGTTTGGCTAATATACACATTGCAGCAGGAGCTAGCGATACAGCTATGTTTGCCTGCATTAACCAGCAAGGTAGCAAAATGAGCGAACAGTCAAAGCCGATCAAAGCAGAAAAAACCAATCCTACAACATCTAACGCAGTGCCTTTAAAAAAGAATGATGTAGAAGCCAAAAAAACAACTGAAAATAACAAACAAAAGGTAAGCAAAGTTGCAGTACTTGCGCTTCTTATTTCGTTAATAGTTGCATCTGGTGTTGGCTATGAGTTTTATCGAAAACTGAATGCTGGCAAAGTACAAAATTTAGCGGTAAATGAGTTAAGCGACCAAAATAAGCAACTTCAAAAAGAGCTACAAACGCTTAAATCGGCGCAGTTTAATTTGCAGCAAGCGCTATTGGATAGTGAGAAAAAAGTTGCTGCAGCACTTAATGAAAGCACTGCTCAAAATCAGCAAGAGCTAAAAGCAGCATTGCAAAAGGCGCAGCAGCAAGGCTCGTCTTTAAATCCACAAGAAGTAACCAGCTTGCAGCGTATGGCTGAGTTTAAACTATGGGCTGAAAAAGATTACCAAGGCACTAGTGCTGTTTTAAAACGCTTAGATGCATTACTTAGTGAGCACCCAGGTACCGTTGAAGTTCGCCAAGCTATTATGCAAGACATACAAACGCTTGATAGTTTAGAGCCAGTAGCAACAGAAGCTATATATCTGCAGTTAGGCAGTGTTTTGAGTAGTATTGACGATTTAGCTTTTAAGGCTGTTAATTTACCAGAAGAAGTGTCAGAAGTAGATGACAGTGCATTAAGTGAAGATATTAGTGATTGGCAGCAAAATATGAGCAATAGCTGGGATAGATTTTTGGGAATGTTTTTAACAGTTCATCAGCGAGAGGGAGAAATAATAGCTCCCTATCTTGATGATCAAGAGCGTCATCTTATTACTCAGCGCATTAAGCTTTATATTACTCAGTCACAAGATGCACTCTTAAATAAACAAGCAAGTATTTACTTTAGTGCTTTAAGTGAAACGAAACGTTTGGTGAGTGAGTACTTTAAGCAAGACGACAATAGTACAAAGATGGTTTTAAAATCGATAGCAAGCCTTGAAAAAGAGCAGCTTAACTTTAATCCTAAAGTAATGCTAAAAAGTACGGAGCAGGTTAAGGAGTGGGTACAATGATAGGACTAATAATACTCATTGTCGCATTAGTACTTGTTATTGGTGTGGCTCCTTATGTTATCAATGAAAAAGGTTATGTACTCTTTTCATTTAATGACTACACCGTTGAAGGCACTATGTTTGCGTTTATCGGTACTGTTATTTTATTTATTGCCGTTTTGCTCATTGTATATAAATTGGTTCGTTATTTACTCTCTATTTATCATAATACTAAACATGGCTTTTTTGCTCGTAGCCAAGAGCATAAACAAGCAGCTATTGAGCAAGCACTTTGGAGCGCCATTAATGATGATTACGAGCATGTAGAGCAGGCTCTATCAGGTAATAGCGTTCCAGATAAGTTTGAAGATATTCGCTTAGCATTACTTGCCAAAGCAGCGCTTGCTAGTAATCAAACAGATAAAGCGCTTGAACATTTATTCGAAATAAGTCCAGAGCATCAATTAAAAGTCGCGAAACTTTGGTTAGCAAGTGGCGATAGCAGTGCAATTGAATCGCAAATGCGTGTAAGTGCTGAATCTAAAAAAGCGACTCCGCTTGAGTTAATGCTTTATACAGAGGTGTTAGTGCAACAACAGCACTTTAGTACTCTGGAAGATTTTTTACCAAAATTATTACGCAAAAAAATATTCACAAGCGAGCAGTGGACTCGCGTTTTTAGTGCTTATTTTTCAGCGCAGCCGGCTGAAGAAATTACTAATAAATATAAGCAGCTCCCTAAAAAGCTACAAGCTTATGCACATATCGCTTATTTAATGAGTATGACAGCGACAGGTAAGCTAACTGTGATTGAGGGCGACTTAATTAAAATGGTTAAACACAATGATCAACATGAGCAGCTTGCTTATATATTAAGTGGTGTAAGTAGTGCCGACGCTATTAAGTTACAAATCAGCATTCAAGATCGCCTTAAAAAAGATGAAAACAATAATGCATTATTGTTAGCACTTGCTTGTCTTTCTAATGCTCAAGGAAATTATGACCTTGCGGCTAGAGTGTTTGATAAGGCACTGAATTTGGATAATAAAAAACAATTTACCCAACAAGCAGCATTAAGTTATAAAAATAGCGCACAAGCAGAAAAGGCACTCGTTTTATATCAATAAATAACTACACTATAACTACTTAGAATTTTTAGTAGTTCAGGAGCACAAGCATTGAAAAAATATTTATTATTAACCTTTAGCTTGGCTTGTGCTTACTTTTTTACTGGATATTTTAGTAATTACCTTCTTGCTATCGATGGATATGCAGTTGCCTCATGGCCACCCTCTGGTATTGCCCTTGCTAGCTTTTTAATTTGGGGTCGAAAAGTATTTCCTGGAATTATGATTGGTGCCTTATTTACTAATTTAATTCACCTTGATAAAGCAGCCGATATTTTACAGTTAAATGTGTTATTGCAAGCAATTGGTGTAATGTTAGCGGCGACTTTGCAAGCTTGGGTTGGTAGGCAAATTATAGTTAATGTAATAAAAGCACCGCTCGATTTATCTTCTATAAAACATAGTATACAAAGTTTAATTGTTGGTGGACCAATATGTTGCACCATTGCTGCTAGTGTTGGCACTAGCTTATTAGTATTAAATAATGTAATACCGATACACGCCGCCTTTGATAACTTTATAGCATGGTGGATAGGCGATAGCATTGGTGTATTAATTTTTACTCCTTTATTACTCGCTGCATTTAATTACTCTGAAATGCGTCATCGTTTGCAGGTTATTTTGCCCTCGTTATTAATTTATACACTTATAAGTATTAGTTTTTATGGTGCTGCGAGCGTTAAAAAAGAAAAAGATAGCCAAAAGCAAGAAGCTAAAGTACTTGCTGTACAAAATGCCATAAACCAAAAGCTTGACGGAATTACTGCTCACTTAGGATTGCTAGCTACATACTTTGCTAGTAGTGATGACGTGAATTTTAGAGAGTTTAAACAGTTTACTTCAAAGCAACTGGACTACAGCCAAGAAATTTTAGCATTTGAATGGATACCTTATGTACCAGCAAATAAACGCACAAATTTTGAAGTCCGTGAAAATACAGCCCCTGATAAACCTTTTTACATAAAAGAAAAGTCACTTGATGGAAGTTGGCAACCTGTAGGTGCTCGTAGCAATTACTTCCCTGTAAAATATGTATACCCTTTGGAGGGTAATGAAGATGTTTTAGGGTTTGATTTAGCTTCTAGTAAAGTAAGAGGTGCTGCACTTAGTAAAGCGAAAGAACTTAATGAACTTGCGCTAAGTGAGCCAATTAATTTAGTCCAGAATACATCTGAAAAAGGTGTACTCTTTTTATATCCTGTTTTTGGCGAGTCATCTACCGAAGATGATTTTCAAGGTTTTGTGGCAGCAATTGTTAGTCTTAAACGTTTATCGCAAACACTGTTATTTGATCACAACAACTTAATTTCAGCTAGCTTTTTTGATACAACGACACTAGAGAAAAAGCAGCCAATTTATATTGCCGATACCGATAATTCACAAATGCTGTTTAAGCAATATCAATTGTTGATTGGCAAGCGTATGTGGCAGGTCGAGTTATATGAACCACCAGTTAGAACGCCTTGGTTAATGTATTGGCTTGCACAAATTGTAGGTATGTTATTTGTGTGGTTACTGATTACATTTTTGATTTCAGTTACTGGTACAAATATACAAATTCGTAAACAGGTAGCTAAGCAAACACATACATTACGTAAAGAAAAACAAAAAGCAGATGAAGCGAGTTATATTAAAGGGCAATTTTTAGCAAACATGAGCCACGAAGTTCGCACGCCTATTAATGGAATAAAAGGGCTGCATTATTTAGCGTTACAGCAAAATAACTGGCAACAGGCGCGAACATATATAGAGCAAGCTGATGGTGCACTTGGTGTGTTATTAAGAGTGTTAAATGATGTCCTCGACTTTTCTAAAATGGAAGCAGGCAAACTCGATTTAATGCAAGAGCCTATCAATGTAGGTAACTTAGTTGATGAAATGACTAATTTGATACAATTTGAAGCTGATGTTAAGTCATTAAACCTTCAATTAGATTATGATAAAACAACAAATTTGGTAATTTACAGCGACCCGATCCGCTTAAAGCAAGTGCTCTTAAATTTACTTAATAATGCAGTTAAATTTACTTCCAAGGGAGACGTTACTCTTAAAGTGTGGCAATCACAAAAAATGACCTATTTTAGTGTTAATGATACAGGGATAGGCATTAATGCAGCTGCACAAAAAAAATTATTTAAACCTTTTTCACAAGCTGATAGTTCAACCTCTCGACAGTATGGTGGAACCGGTTTAGGTTTAAGTATTTGTAAAAAATTGGTTGAGCTTATGGGAGGCGCTATAGATTTAGCAAGCCATGAGGGAAAGGGTTCTACATTCACATTTAGCCTACCATTGAGTTCCCCACTGCCTAAAGCAGAGCAAATACAGCAACAATATGATGAAATAGATGTCGATACCTTATCGTTTGCTGATTACCGGTTACTCTTAGTTGAAGATAACCCGCTTAACCAGCATGTTGCTAGTGCAATATTAAAAACCAAAGGTTGCATAGCCGATATAGCGAGTGATGGTTTTGAGGCAATAGAAAAGTTGACTGAAAATACTTATGACATTGTTTTGATGGACATTCAGATGCCAAAAATGGATGGCTTACAAGCCACTAAAGTTATTCGTAATGAGCTAGGGTTAATTGATTTACCTATTATTGGTTTGTCAGCAAATGCGCATGATGATGATGTTAAAAAAGCAGCTACTTGCGGAATGGATAATTATATAACTAAGCCGATTGATGCAAATACATTATTTAAAACACTATGGCATCATTTATCGCATAAATAAGCTGCATTATTTTTTGCATAAAAAGCAGACATATGACCGCTTAAATTTGCTACAAACCATATAGACTTGAAAAATAACTATATCTGCGTATCATGCGCGCAAATTTAACTAAACTGGGTTGCTATTATGATCAATAGAAAATTACCTTTGCTAGATATTCATCGCCATTTAGACGGTAATGTACGTGCGCAAACAATATTAGAACTTGGTCGTCAGTTTAATATAGAGCTACCTGCAGATAACGTTGAGGCATTAATTCCTCATGTTCAAGTTATTGACCCAGAGCCAAACCTGATGGCTTTTTTACAAAAGTTAGATTGGGGTGTCACAGTACTTGGCGACTACGATGCGTGTAGACGTATTGCTATTGAAAACATTGAAGATGCACAAGCCCAAGGGCTTGATTATGTAGAGCTACGATTTAGTCCTTACTACATGGCACAAAGCCAAGGTTTACACCCAGAAGGGGTTGTAGAGGCGGTTGTTGATGGTATTAAGTCAGCAACAAAGGGTGCGAATATAAAAGCTAACTTAATTGGTATTCTATCGCGTACTTATGGCATAAAAACATGTCAAAAAGAGCTAGATGCATTACTCGCGTTTAAAAATGATTTAGTGGCTGTTGACTTAGCTGGTGATGAGATTGGTTTTCCGGGCGAGTTGTTTGTAGAGCACTTTAAACAAGTACGAAATGCTTATTTGGCTTCTACTATTCACGCAGGTGAAGCGCTCGGCGCTCCAAGTATTTGGCAAGCAATTAACGAGCTAGGCGCGAGCAGAATAGGGCATGGCGTAAAGGCAATTGAAGATCTAAAATTAATGGATTACTTACGTGATAACCGTATTGGCATTGAGTCGTGCTTAACAAGTAATATTCAAACCAGCACAGTGAACGACTTAGCTAAACACCCGCTTAAACAATTTTTAGATCACGGTATTTTAGCGTGCATTAATACTGATGACCCTGCGGTTGAAGGGATTGAAATTGAGTATGAATATGCTGTTGCAGCGCCTAAGGCTGGTTTATCTCAAGCTGATATGGAAAAAGCGCAAACCAACGCATTAAAAATAGCATTTTTAAGCGATGGTGATAAAAAAGAGCTTTCAGCGCTCGTTAGTGCACGTTAAGTTTTTAATACTGTAAATATAGAAATGCCGCTTTATAAGCTAACACCGATCAGTTAAGGTATTTTTGATCGGTTGACCGATCTTTTGGTTGCTTCACAATACCCTTATCATCTTTTG